>DASTGW010000371.1:0-4397 GCA_035718705.1 Terriglobales bacterium
GGTAAGGTTTGGCAGAAGCAGACGTTAGAAAAGCCGCTCGAGGAGCGGCTTTTTCTATTGTCCGCGAGATGGACAATGATCAGCGTCCAGTGGTGAATTGTGATTGCCAATTGTTTACGGCGCCTTGATACCGGTCACGAACTCCACAGCGTTGTTGTTCCCGAGGGCGAAGACGCCGGGCGGGTTGTAGCCGTTGGTTTCGGCGGTGCCGGTGCCGTTGCCACTGGCGTCGGTGGTGATGGTGCCGAGGCCGGCGAAGCAGGACGAGCCTGCCCCATTGGCGCAAAAGCTGACTGAGTAGCTCGCATTCGGTGCTGCGCCGGTGAGAGTGATTTGCGCTTTCGTTCCGACCACGGTGATCGAACCGCTGGTGAGCGGATCGGCTCCGGCGGATCCCCAGAAGCTGGGCAGGCCTCCGGTAACGGTGCTCGCACGTTGCAGCGGATTCAGGTACTGAGCGGCCGTTGAGGGATTCGGGAAGCTGCTGCCGTACGAAGTACTGCCATCGCCAGGCTGCAACGAAAAAATGCCAACCCAGACGCCACTCTTCGAAAACGTGAACGTGCCATTCACGTTGCCACTGGCGTCAGTCGTGACCGATCCGACGGAGAAGCAATTGGCAGTGCCGTCGGGGAATTTGCAGAAGTTCACGGCGTACTGCGTGCTTGCGGCTGCACCCTGGAGCTGCACGGTGCCGCTAGCGCTGGCCTTAAGCGTGATTTGGCCGTGGTTACTGCTATCGGCGCTGGAGAGCAGGCTGGCAATGAAGTTGGGTGCGCTGCTGGCTCCGCCGCCCGAACCGCCGGTACCGCCGCCGGTCGGGGCAGGGTTGCTGGAGCCGGCTGTTGTGCCGCCAGGATTTGGGGCGCCGGGGTTATTGTTGCTGGAGGAGGACTTTGAATTTCCGCCGCATCCCCATACGGCGAGTAGAAGAACGAGGATGGCGGACGGGCCCACGCCCGCGATTTTTCTGCGCGATTGGAACATCTGAAACTCTCCTGTTGGGGCGCCTTACACCAGCAGACGCTCCGGGGGAGAAGCGAGTTTTCCGAGAAAGTTTCTTAACCCCTGAGATGGCCAGTTGACATCGGTAATGTGGTGATTAGAAGGTAGAGGGTCGGGACAAGGAGAGTACGCCATCAAGATCGCCAGTTGGAATGTGAATTCAATTCGCGCCCGCATGGGCCATGTGACCGAGTGGCTGAAACAGCATTCACCCGACGTTCTTTTGCTGCAGGAGCTGAAGGCTCCAGAGTTCCCGGCGCTGAGTTTTAAGGAACTCGGCTATGAGAGCGCGGCGGTCACGCAGAAGGCCTACAACGGAGTGGCGATCCTGTCGCGGACGCCGATCGAGACCGTTACCACTTCCCTGCTCGGCGACGAGACAGACAGTCACGCGCGCTTCCTGGAGACGATTATCGGTGGCATGCGGGTGATCAATATTTACCTGCCGAACGGGAACCCGGTGGGCAGCGACAAGTTCGTGTACAAGCTGGCGTGGATGGACCGGCTGATGATCCAGATGAATTCGTGGCTGAGCAATTCCCTGCCGACGATCATCGGCGGTGACTTCAACGTGATTCCCGAAGACATTGATTGTCACAAGCCGTCGTCGTGGATGAGGGATGCACTCTTCCAGCCTGAGCCTCGATCGCGTTATCGCGAGATGCTGGCCCTGGGCTACACGGACGCGTTTCGTTCGCTGCACCCTGGCGAGGGCGGTCAGTTTACGTTCTGGGATTACTTCCGGCAGGCGTTCGAAAACAATCGCGGCATAAGGATCGATCACTTTCTGCTTTCGACGGGAGTTGCCGAACGACTCGAGCGTTGTTGGATCGACATCGTTCCGCGCACGAAGGAAAAGCCTTCGGACCACGCGCCGATCATGATCGAGGTGCGGTGAGTGCAGGCGGACGCGGCGTGTCAGGGCGAACACAGGCGGGCTGCTGCGGAAACCGCATAAACACTGAAGAATCAGTGCGGCATCGATTGGCGCGAGGCTTGCAATTTCATGGTCAGCTTCCACGGAGGTGACTATGAAGCTAACAAATTCGAAGATCGCAACCAGCAAGAAGTTTCGCGGGATCATCCTGCTCGGTACCATCGCAGCCGCAGCGGCAACTGTGGCCTGCTCGAAAAAGTCAGAGCCAAAGAACACGCAGTCGACGTACGGATCGGTGCAACCGGCCGCCACGGTAAAGCAGGCGTCATTATCGGTGACAACGCCGAGCTATTCGCAGCCGAAGTCGGTAGAGACGAAGCCGGTTGAAAAAGTTCAACATCCGAAGTCCGGCGTGATGTCGTACAAGAGCCGCAACTACGGCGTGCAATTCGAGTATCCGTGGCAGTACTCGTACGTGAGCGCGAAGAGCATCGCGACGAACGAGGAGTTGCAGCCGAAGTCGGATGGACACGAAGGCCAGATCACGCTGGCGAGAATCGACCTGCCGAAGGGCTTCTATCCTGACACGGATTTCGAGCGCGGCTACTTCACGCTCGGATTGAATCCGGAGATCGAGGAGCAGGACTGCAAGTCGGTGCTTGGCACGGGCAAGGACGTGAAGACCGAGAAGGTGAACGACACGGAGTTCAGCTGGGTGGAGTCGGACGAGGGCGGCAAAGGTACTGCCTCGAAGGTGCGCACCTACGTCGCCTACGCGAACGACAGCTGCTACGAGATCGAACTGGGGGTGCTGACGAACAACCCCGATGGTTTGTCGCGGGAAGTGAATGCTGACCAGGTGATGGGCCGCCTGGAAGGGATGCTGAAGTCGGTGAAGATCGCCCAACTGGGCCAGAAAGGGCAGCCGGAAGTACAGGTTTCCGAAAACGGAAAATAACCCAAACAGCAATTCGAAGGCGCGGTCTCGAGGGCCGCGCCTTCAGTGTTTTCGCGGGATTGATGAGGGTAGTGCCGTTTCCGGAGGAGAGGATTTATGATGGTAAGTTGCAATTATGTGGTCATAAGCAGTGCTTTTAGCTGGGAGGCTTGATGGCGAATAAAACCGCAACGTCTACGCGCGTGCCTACGACAAACAAGCACCTGATCCGCTGGGTGGAAAAGATGGCGGAACTCACGGAGCCGGACAATATTCATTGGGTGGTGGGAACGAAAGAAGAGTACGACTGGCTTTGCGACAAGCTGGTCCAGTCGGGGACCTTCACCAAGCTCAACCAGGATCTGTGGCCCGGGTGCTTCTACGCGCGGTCAGACCCGAAGGATGTTGCGCGCGTTGAGGACCGGACGTTCATCTGCTCGTACTCGAAAGACGATGCGGGGCCGACGAACAACTGGGTGGATCCGTTTGAGATGCGGCGCACGTTGAAGGAACTGTTCCGCGGATGCATGCGCGGCCGGACGATGTATGTACTGCCGTTCAGCATGGGTCCAGTGGGCTCGCCGCTGTCGCGAATCGGCGTGGAGTTGACGGACTCGCCGTACGTCGTGGTGAACATGTACATCATGACCAGGATCGGGCTGCCGGTGCTGGCGGAGATCGACAAAGGTGATGTGCGCGTGGTTCCCTGCATGCACTCAGTGGGCTCGCCGCTCACCCCGGGACAGAAGGATGTTCCGTGGCCCTGCAACGAGAACAAGTACATCGTGCACTTCCCCGAATCTCGCGAGATCTGGAGTTACGGTTCCGGCTACGGCGGAAACGCGTTGCTCGGCAAAAAATGTTTCGCGCTGCGTATTGCGTCGAATATCGCACGCGATGAGGGTTGGATGGCGGAGCACATGCTGATCCTGGGAGTGGAGAATCCGCAAGGCGAGAAGACGTATGTTGCGGCGGCATTCCCGTCGGCGTGCGGCAAGACAAACTTCGCCATGATGATTCCTCCGGCGGGCTTCGAGGGCTGGAAGGTGTGGACGGTCGGGGACGACATTGCGTGGATTCGTCCGGATGCGAATGGCAGGCTGCGCGCTTTAAATCCGGAGGCTGGATTCTTCGGTGTTGCGCCGGGCACCAGCATGAAGACGAACCCGAACGCCATGCTGACGCTGAAGAAGAACTCCATCTTCACCAACGTTGCGCTCACGCCAGATGGTGGCGTGTGGTGGGAAGGCATGACGGATGAGCCGCCGAAGGAGTGCATCGACTGGCGCGGCAACCGCTGGACGCCGGAGATCGGGAAACAGACAGGCCAGCCGGCAGCTCATCCGAATGGAAGATTCACCGCGCCGGCGAAACAGTGTCCGACGATCGATGCGCGCTGGGAAGATCCAGAGGGCGTGCCGATCGATGCGTTCATCTTCGGTGGACGCCGCTCGTCGACGATCCCACTGGTGTACCAGGCATTCAACTGGAGCGCCGGCGTGTACATGGGCGCGACCATGAGTTCGGAGACCACGGCAGCGGCGGCGGGAGCGATCGGGAAAGTGCGGCGCGACCCGA
>DASTGW010000372.1:0-14415 GCA_035718705.1 Terriglobales bacterium
CTGGATTCTAAGGAACGATCGCGTTAGTCGGCTGTGACATGCCGCACCAGCAGTGTGTTTGCCGCTGACCTTGCGCAGAAATGACTGGATTTGAACTGGCTGCTGGTTGCTGGCCGCTGATTTCCTTACTGCACGCTTCTCTTCTTTGCCGCCTTCTTCTGGCAGTCGTCGCAGATGCCATAGATCTGGAAGCTATGGCGCGTCGTGAGGTAGTGGTACTTCTTCCCGATCTCCTGTTCCAGCGCCTCTAATTCCGGCGCGAAGAACTCCACCGAGCTCCCGCACTCCGTGCAGACCATGTGGTTGTGCCCGCGACGGTTGTACTGATGCTCGTAGCGCGAGATGCCGTCGTGAAACGCGACCTCGCTCGCCAGCCCGCACTCAGTGAACAGCTTCAACGTTCGATAGACCGTCGTGAAACCGATCTTCGAGTCCTTCTTTCGCACTTGCCGGTACAGTTCGTCGGTCGAAAGGTGGTCGCGCTGCTCGAGGAAGGTCTTCAGGATGATGTCGCGTTGCTCCGTGTGCTTGAGACCCACCTTCTTCAGGTGCTGATGAAAAATATCCGTGGCCTCGCGCAGCATCTCGCGCGAGATCGACGGTTGGTCATCAATGCGTTTGGGCAGCGTAGTCACAGGTGATCAAGAGGAGCCGACGTCGCCGGGCGGCGACTTCCCTCCCCGTTATTCAGAATAACACCCGCCTTCAGGCGGACTTCAACATTTTTGCCGCAGTCGTCGCCAACATCATCAAACCCACACTTCCATTGTTCATTCACAGCCTCTTTGCCTAGAATGGCCGCACATGGCAACGCCTTCCATCTTAGAGCCCGTGCAAGCTACGCGGCGTCCCCGGCGACTCCTGCTGCGTCTTCTTCTCGTCCTTATCCTCATCACTCTGGTGACAGTGCTCATCTCCGGACTCTGGCTTTACCACATCACGAGCGTCGCGCTTCCCACTCTCGACGGCGTAGCCGATGTCTCCGGACTCTCGGCACCGGTAAAAGTCATCCGAGACCAGCACGGTGTCCCGCACATCACCGCCGCTAATCTCGCCGACCTTTTCTTCGCGCAAGGCTACGTCACCGCGCAGGACCGTCTCTGGCAGATGGATATGTCGCGCCGCGCCGCTGGAGGTGAACTGACCGAGATCCTCTCGCCAAGCCTCTTCGGACAAGGCGTCCTCCAACTCGATAAACGGCAGCGCGTCCTCGGACTCCGTGCCGTGGCCAATCAAGCCGCGGCCGCGCTCACTGGGGATGAGAAAACCTATTTCGAGGCCTACGCTCACGGTGTGAACGCCTACATCGACTCGCACAAAGACTCGCTTCCTCCCGAATTCCGTATTCTTCGGTACCAGCCGCGTCCATGGACCCCGACCGACTCCTTCGTGATCGGCGCTGAGATGTCGCAGCAGCTACAGTTCTATCTCGTGCAGCACATGTGGCTGCGTGAAAAAGTTCTCGCCCACGTCGGTCCGCAACTCGCTGCCGACCTGTATCCCAATACCTCATGGCGCGATCATCCCCCCACCGCCGCCCCCATTGATTGGGACGCTCAGCCTCCGGAGCAGCCCGAAATCCCGGAAGAAGGACGCTTTCCCGCCCGCCGCAATCGCCCTCGCGCTGCCCTCGAATCGCTTCTACCCGAATGGCTGCATGCCCGAATCGACTCGCTCGATAATCCGCTTCTGGTACCGGGTTCCAACAACTGGGTGGTCTCCGGCACGCACACCGCCACTGGCAAGCCCCTTCTCTCGAACGACATGCACCTAGGCCACTCCGTCCCCGGCGTCTGGTATGAAAGCCATCTCACCGCGCCCGGCTTCGACGTCGCCGGTGTCACCTTCGCCGGCATGCCCTTCATCGTCGTTGGACACAACCAGCGTATCGGCTGGGGTTTCACCAACGTCGGCCCCGCCACCTACGACCTCTACATCGAAAACTTCAATGAGCGTGGTGAATACCAGACGCCCACCGGCTGGCAGCCGGCCAAGCATCGCACTGAGACCATTCATGTCCGCGGCAGCTCCGACGTCATCATCGACATCCCCATCACTCGCCATGGCCCAGTCATAACAGACGCGTTACCCGGCGAGACCCGCAAGCTCGCGCTCCGCTGGACCGCTTACGAACCCGGCGTCATGCAGGTTCCCTTTTTCGACTTGGACCGCGCTCAGAACTGGGATGACTTCAAGCGCGCCATCGCGCGCTTCGGCATACCTTCTCAGAACGCCGTGTATGGTGACATCGACGGCCACATCGGCTACATCACCACCGGCAAAGTCCCGACGCGCAGCACGCCATCCACTGGCCTTCCCGTCAGTGGCGCTGACGACGCTCACGAATGGACCGGCTACATCCCCTTCGAGCAGATGCCCAGCACTTTCGATCCACCAACCGGCATCATCGCCACTGCGAACGGACGCATTACACCTGACGATTATCCTTTCCAGCTCGGACTCGAGTGGGTTTCCGGTGAGCGCACTCAGCGCATCTACCAGGTGCTTCGTTCGGACAAGAAGTTTACCGCCGCCGACATGCTCAACCTGCAGACGGACATTACGTCGCAGTTCGACCTGTATATCGCCCAGCGGTTCGTCTACTCCATCGATCACAATCAGCACGCGTCCGACAAGGCGCGCAGAGCCGCCGACATTCTGCGCGCTTGGAACGGTCATGTTGATGCCGATGCCGCCGCTCCGGCCATCGTCGGCAAAGCTCGTCGTGAATTAACTCGGATGTTACTGGAACCAAAACTCGGCGGCGCCCCCGATAAACTCATACCCTTATCCCCGCCGGTCGGCTGGCGCACGTATCGTTGGGAAATGGAAAATGTCTGGCTCGAAAACACGATACGCAAACAGAGCAAGGCATGGCTGCCAACAAACTTCTCTTCGTATGACGACCTGCTCTCCGCGGCCATCGAGAAAGCCATCACCGCCCCCGGCGTTCCCGGAGATCTCTCGAAATGGAAATGGGGCGAGTTTGTCGCGCTTGAGATGAAGCATCCTCTCTTCGGACGCATCCCGATCTTTGAACGCTGGGCCGGCCCCGGACACTCACCGCAATCCGGCAACGGCAACACCGTGAAACAGGTCGGCACCGATTTCGGGCCTTCGGAGCGACTCACCGTCGACTTCTCCAACCTTGACGCCACCAACCTCAACATCGTCACCGGAGAGTCTGGCAACATCCTGAGTCCTTACTTCATGGACCACTGGAAAGCCTGGTACGGCGGAACCACCTTCCCTCTACCATTCTCACCGACAGCGATCGACTCCAACAAGTCGCACTCGCTGGAACTCATGCCCAAAAAATAAATAAGGCACGCCGCGGCGTGCCTTCTCTCAAACCCGAAACCTAATCGATCGCAAGAATCTCTTCTGTCTTCCCCACGATGTCGATCTGATTGCTCGTGCTCGGCGCATCCGTTGTGCTGTCAAACTTCACCAACTCCCCGCCGATGCTCACAAATACCAGATTACGACCTGCGATCTCCTGGATCCCCGTCACGCTGCCCGGAGAACTCGTGGTTGGAATTACCGCCGTATTACCGCTGGTTGCGAAAATCGACAAGCATCCCTTCCCATTGCTGACCGTGCACGAGGTCGATCCCACGTAAAGCTTGTTACCTCCTACCAGCACCATGCGATCGTGATGTCCATTCGCAATCGCCACTCCGCTCGTCGTGCGCGTCATGCTGGAAGTATCGACTACATCCAACTGGCCGGTACCGCTCGGTGATCCCGCCACATAAAGCTTCGTTCCATCCAGCAGACCAACCGTTGCGCCATTGACCGGAACATTAGCGCCCAATGAGTTGTCCGAGGTATTCAGCACCGTCACGCTGGCGGTTGTTCCGCCGCACTCCGCACCGCAATTCAGGATGTACGCCTTGCTGTCATCGGAAGAAAACACCGCATCCACCGGACGATCGAATCCCGCAATTGGCGTCGCCGTCTTCGCCGTGGTGTCAATCACGTAAACCGAATCCGTGTCATCCGCAAACGCCAGAACCTTCGTCCCGGCATGATTGATAGCCACCCTGCGCGCTTCGGGAACTGAGATCGTGGCGGTCACAGCGGCGGTTGTTATGTCCGCCAGCAACACGGCTCCATTCGGTTTGTTGGTGACCGGAAGATTGCGCACCGCGGCCACCGCCGTCTTGTTGTCCGACATCACCACAACCTTGTCCGTGCTATCGCCCAACCCAAAACTCGCCGTCGCCTTCTCTGTGGCGGTATCGACCACCAGCAAGCTATTGTTCCTGAGTGAGGAATACACCAGCACCGTCTTCTTGTCGGGCGTCTCGGTCATCAGGTTGTAGGCATCCGTCGTAAGCGAGATCGGCGTCTGGAATACCAGGTTGTTTTCCGCGTTGAAGATGTAGATAACGCTGGTCAGTCCAACCCCTACCGCCTGGGAATTCAGCACCAGGATCCGCTTCTTGAATTTGCTGAGGGTGCTACTGCTGCTGCCGCTGGAAGTATTACTTCCGCCGCACGCGATGAGAGCCAAGAGTGCACAGCACGCAGTCAGGATGGAGACACAAGAGAACGCTTTACGGGAACAATACATGAATAATTAGTTATGTCGTTGAAAGTGTTGATTATAACAAAGCGAAACTCTCATCGCGCTCCGGGGTAACCGCCTCGGCTCTGGCACGCTTCGGAATCATCGTTTAATGTTGCTATAGCCTTCATTCAGATGCCGACCGATTTCTTAAAACGAATCCAGCAATCGCCCATCCTCTGCGATGGCGCAATGGGTACCCTGCTCTACGCCAAGGGTGTGTTCATCAACCGCTGTTACGACGAACTCAACCTCTCACAACCCGACCTCATCCGCCAGATACACCAGGAGTATCTCCACGCCGGCGCAGAGGTCATAGAGACAAACACGTTCGGCGCCAATTCGTTTCGGCTCGCCCGCTTTAGTTGTGCCGACAAGTTGCGCGACATCAACGTCGCTGGCGCGAGGCTCGCCCGCGAAGCGGCGAAAAGCTTCGACGCCTATGTCGCCGGCTCCGTCGGCCCACTCGGTGTACGCATCGAGCCCCTCGGAAAAGTCGCTCTGGAAGAAGCCTATGCGGCCTTCTACGAGCAGATCGAAGGACTCGTCGAAGGCGGCGCCGACCTGCTGATCCTTGAAACCTTCGGCTACATGGAAGAATTGCGGCAGGCCATTCGAGCCGCTCGAGCCGTCAAGTCCGACATCCCGGTTGTCGCCCAGGTCACCATCGACGAAGAAGGCAACTGTCTCGACGGCTCGTCCCCGGAAAATGTTGCGCAACGCCTCCTCGATTGGGGTGCCGACGTCATCGGTTGCAACTGCAGCGTCGGTCCGGCCCCCATGCTCGACGCCGTCGAGCAAATCCACGCCATCGTCGGCGACGCCGTTCCGCTCGCCGCTCAACCCAACGCAGGTATGCCCCGCTCCGTCGAAGGACGCAACATTTATCTCTGCTCGCCGGAATACATGGCGAGCTACACCAGGAAGTTTGCCGCTGCCGGAGCACGACTTATCGGCGGATGCTGCGGCACCACGCCCGACCACATCAAGTCCATGAAGTCCGCGCTCCGCGTCGGCGAAGCCCGCACCACTTCGCACGCGACCGTGGCGCATCACAACGCGCCCAAAGCCATCGAACCGATTCCACTCGTAAATCGTTCGCACCTGGGTGCGAAGATCGCCAGCGGTCAGTTCGTCACCATGGTCGAGATTGTGCCCCCCAAGGGCACGAACATCGAGAAGGAAATCGAAGGCGCGCGCTACCTGAAGTCAGTCGGTGTCGACGCCATCAACATCCCTGATAGTCCGCGTGCCTCGGCCCGCATCAGCAACCAGGTACTCTCGATCCTCACCCAGCAGAAGGTCGAAATCGAATGCGTTCTGCACTACACCTGTCGCGATCGCAACGTTCTCGGGATCCAGTCGGACCTGCTCGGCGCCTCGGCCATCGGTATCCGTAACCTGCTCTGCATCACCGGAGATCCGCCGAAACTCGGCAACTACCCTGACGCCACCGCCGTCTTCGACGTCGATGCCATTGGCTTGGTGAACATCGTTCGCAATTTGAACCATGGGCTCGACATCGGCGGCAACCCGATTGGCACGAACACCAACTTTGCCGTCGGCGTCGGCGCCAATCCCGGTGCTCCCAACCTGGAAGAAGAAATCCGCCGCTTCGAATACAAGGTCGAAGCCGGAGCGGAATACGTCATCACGCAGCCCGTGTTCGATATCGAGCTACTCGAAACTTTTATGGAGCGAATCGCTCATTGTCGAATACCGTTAATTGCCGGCATCTGGCCATTAACCAGCGTCCGCAACGCCGAGTTCATGAAGAACGAGCTGCGTGTCAGCGTCCCCGACGAGATCATCGCCCGTATGTCCCGTGCTTCCAACAATGAGGAAGCGCGTGCCGAGGGAGTCGCCATCGCCCGCGAGATGCTGGACCGCCTGCGAGGCGTCGTTCAGGGCGCTCAAATCAGCGCTCCATTCGGTAAGTACAGCGCGGCCGTCGATGTCCTGGAAGTCCTCGGGACGACTGGCGTCGCGACCAGCGCCAGCTAGAAAATACGTCCTCCGGGACATCGTCCTAAGGTCTCTGTCCAAGTGGCCTCGGCCTTCGGACTTTTTCGGCACTGACTCTTTTTCCACAACATCAGCATCTCTGGATTTGCAGTACAATTTCTCCTAGGAAGTATCAACCTTGCCTAAGTTTGAAGATTGCCTGCAAAGGCTGGAAAAAATCGTCGATGAGCTGGAGCGTGGGGATATCGCTCTCGAACAGGCTCTCAAACTGTTCGAAGAAGGTGTGCAGCTCTCGAATAACTGCCGCAAAGAGCTCGAAGAAGCAGAAGGCAAGGTAGAAATTCTGTTGAAGCAGAATGGCAAGTTGCAGCCCGAGCCGTTCGAGACTGCAACCGCCAAGTAGTCACTTCTCTGCCGCGCGTTCCTTACCGCGGTTACGTTTCCGATCCGAAGGGAGTCAGGTTATGTTGTCCCTGAATGTTGTACTCGCCCAGAACGATCCTTCGGCCGCCTCCACGCTGGCCAACAATCTGCGTGGACAGTGCCGTGCCGTTACTCTCGCTGAGAAGGCCCAGCTTCGCCAAGCCCTGTTGAACGCCCGCGCTAACGTCGCGGTCCTCGACTTGGAACTGTTCACGCTCCCGGAAGTGAAGCAGATTTGCAACGAATTCCGTAACGTTTCCGTCGTCTGCACTCACCGCATCGCCGATGAAACCCTGTGGACTCGCGTGATGGACGCCGGCGCCGCCGACTGCTGCCTTCCCACCGACGTGAACGGTATTCTGTTTTCCGTCCGCCGCTACGCCGCCATGGCGCGCGGCACAGCCGCCTGAAAAAGTTCGGGCTGCGCACCAGCAGCGCAGCCCTGTCCATCTAACATAATCGTTATTCTGAAATTTTCTCTCCGCCCTTTGCTCAGCGGCCAGACTCTTCTTCCCTTACCGTTCGTTGAGTAACTTTGATTTCCTGCACCAACGGAGAACGGACAACCGATGACCGAGAACCCATTACTGAGTACTGAGTACTGGCTACTGCTTCATCGCCACCAGCTCCGCCACCGCCTTCTCCGTGATCGACTCGTGATAGAACAACGTCCGCAGCCCCGGAAACGCGTGCAGCAATTCGTTCTGCTTCAGCAGGTGCGCCGGATTCTTCGGCCCGCTCTCATACTCCACCTGCTCACCCGTGTATGTCTTGTAGATGAGTAACCCACCGGGCTTGAGCGCAGCTTCCAGGTAGCTGTACAGATCGCGCTGCAGATAGTAGAAGACCAGAATCAAGTCGTACTTCTTGCGATCCGGGCTCCAGGTATTCAGGTCCTTCACCAGGAAGTCGATCGTCACCCCACGCTCATCGGCTTTCGCCTGCGTCTTCTGAAACGCAACTTCCGAGATGTCAACCACCGTCGTCTTCCAGCGCAGTTCCGCGAGCCAGATTGCGTGGCGTCCCAGTCCGCCAGCCACGTCTAATGCCGCTCCGCCCTTGGGAAACAGCGGCTGCACATATTGTTCATAAGCTTTCAACAGGAATGGATCAGGCTCGAAATACAGGCTGGGATTCTCCAGGTAGCGCCGGTCCCACGCCTCGCGCTCGTTCGGATTGAACTCCCACAGGTGAGAAGAGGTTTTCGTGTCGGTCGTCATAGGCTCAACGACAATCGTAAACCGAACTGGGACGCCTAGCCAGTCCCCGTAGCCAGCTACTTCGCGTGCTGCGATGAACTGGCCACGCACTGCCATTTGCCGTTCGTCAGTATCCACGTATCCGTAAATCGTCCGTTGGCTTCATACGGCTTGCCGGATCGCGTCCCCTTCGCATGATAAGCGCCGGCAACAATCGCGGTGGTGCCGTAAAGGAACACTGATACTTTGTCGTTGGTCAGGGTCGTCAACTTCACCGTAGGATCTTTGATCGACTGCAGGAACTCCGCCTTGTTCTCGACCGAACCGTCCCATTCGGTGTTGATGAAAGTCTCGGCAATCAGCGCATCCAGCGCTTTCGTATCGTGATCGCGCTGGGCGGCATTCCAGGCGTTCTCCATCGCGATCAATTTGCCCTCGGCTTCACTTCGTGACTGCGCGACTCCCGCGACGGAGAGCATGAGTACGGCGCACATGACTAGCGTTTTCATTTCACCCTTCCTGCGTGATTGTGAGTCTGCCGGGGGAGCGCTCCGCAGTCAATTACCAGCCGTGTACTCGGGTGTACCCACCTTCGTCACTTGTTTCGCCCTCTACTTCCGCACCACCATGTCGCATGACACGCGTATTTGGCTTCGTGGGACTGCTCATCGTCTTAGGCGTGGGCGCCTACATCTATAAGCAACAGATCCAGGCGACCTCCGCTCCAGGTGCCGCCGCGAATCCCGTCACCACAGTTGACACCGTAGGCGTTCGCAATGACCTCATCGCCATCGCCAACGCTGAGCGTCGCCGTTTCGCCTCAGACGGCAAATACGTTTCCATCGACGATCTCATCTCCAACGGCGACATCTCCATGAAACAACCCTCACGCGGACCGTTCACCTACTCGGCCGACGTCAGCGAAGAAGGTTTCAACGTGATCGCCACCTACACCGGCCCCGAAGCCGCCAACATCCCCAAAACCATGTCGATCGATCAAACCATGCAGATAAAATAACCGCAGCCAGCAACCGCGAGCAGTATTGCGCCTACAATCAGCCCACGGCTTTCGCCGTGGTACAGGTGTAACGGTAGCCAGTGCCATTAGGTCATGCTGAGGAGGGCGTCGGCCCGACGAAGCATCCATGCAATTCAGCCCGATAACCGATTACCGACAACCGATAACCAACTACTCTCTCCTCGCTATAATTCACCCACAGGCGTGGGGCCTGCATCCAACTTTCCATGGCGACCCTTACCCCAACTCTGGACCGTCCGCGCACTTCCAGTGGCGGCGGAAATCGCGGTCCTATCGACCGTCTTCCCGGAGGCGGCAGTGGTGGCGGACGCGGCGACCAAGGTCCTAACTACAGTGAACAACTTCGCCGCTATCGGTTGGGCATGTTGGTCACGCTCGTCGCAGTGTTCACGCTCTTCCTTGTTTGCACGGTAATCTTTGTCCTCCGACTGCGCGGCAATTGGGATATCCACACCCAGTCGTACATTCACAACTGGATTCCGATCACGCTTCCCTACCGCCTCCTGCTGACGAACACTCTCATCATCCTGATAAGCAGCTTCACTCTCGAAAAGTCCCGGCGACAGGCATTCCAGCAAGCCGCTCTCGCCGGTGCGGCCGGCATTCCCGGCATTCGCCTGCACGACGATCGCACCTTCCCGTGGCTGGGACTAACTGTGACGTTAGGACTTGCCTTCCTTGTCGGCCAATTCGCCGCCTGGACCGAGATCATGCATCGCGGCTTCTATCTCGCCAGCAATCCCAACAGCTCTTTCTTCTACATGATCACCGGCCTGCATGCCATCCACCTCGCCGCCGGGCTCGCCGCACTTCTCTACGCCGCGGTCTTCACGCGCCTGCGCACCCATAGCCTCGAGCGCCGTCGAATCACTCTCGAAGTCACCGCCTGGTACTGGCACTCCATGGCCGCCCTCTGGATCTACGTCTTCCTGCTCCTCAAATTCGTAAAGTAGCAACCCTCCGCTATCCTTCGCTTCCGATCAATGAAATTCTGATTAGTATCCCGCGGTTCCCTGCCACCTATCTGCTACCCCCTTCCTCCTAACCCCTAACCACCAACCCCTAGCCCCTGTCTTTGTCCGCTATAATAGAAAGATTCCGTAATCCGCCTGAGCCCTTCTGTAGCTTACCGAAAGGACTTCGGCCGCTTACGGTCGGTTCCCCGATGTCACAGGAAAGCATCGTCGTACGCGGCGCACGCACGCACAACCTGAAGAACATTGATTTCGAAATCCCTCACAACCAGCTCACGGTTGTGACCGGCGTCTCGGGATCGGGCAAGTCGTCTCTGGCGTTTGACACTATCTACGCCGAGGGCCAGCGCCGCTACGTGGAGTCGCTCTCCGCCTACGCTCGTCAGTTTCTCGAGCGCATCGAAAAGCCCGACGCCGATCTCATCGACGGCATCGCGCCGGCCGTTGCCATCAAGCAGAAGAACTCCACCCGCAATCCGCGTTCAACCGTCGCAACCGCCACCGAGATCTACGACTACCTGCGCCTGCTCTTCGCTCGCGTCGGCCGCACCTACTGCGCCACTTGCGGCCAGCAGGTGAAAAAGGACACCGTTGACGAAGTCGCCGACGCTATCCTCGCCTTGCCCGAAGGCACACGCGTGCAAGTGCTCTTCCCCCTTCGCACTCCGAAACCATCCGAGCCGGAAAAGAAGACGCGCGGTCGCAAGAAGAAAGCCGCCGCCAAGGCAGAAGTCGACGACATCCTGAAGGAGCGCCTCTTCGAACTCCGCAAGCGCGGATTTAACCGCCTGTACCAGAAGCGCGAGATCTACGAGTTTTCTACGCCCGAGTCGCTACTCGACATCGACTTCTCGCAGCCCGTCTTCCTGCTTGTCGATCGCCTGGTCGTCTCACGCGAGTCTCGTTCGCGTCTCGTGGACTCCATCGAAATCTGCTATCGCGAATCGAGCGAAGTCATTTTCGAAACCGCCCCGTCTGAAGGCGAGCCGCAACAGCTCCGCTTCTCCCAGCGCTTCGAATGCAAGAAGTGCCATCTGCGCTATGAACAGCCCGAGCCGCGCCTCTTTTCCTTCAACAATCCTTACGGCGCGTGCCCGCGTTGCCAGGGCTTTGGCAACACCATCGACTTCGATCTCGAGCTCGTCGTGCCCGACAAGGCCCTCACGCTCGCACAAGGCGCCATCGAGCCTTGGACCAAGCCCAAGTACAAGCCGCTCTATAACGAACTGAAGAAGTACGCGAAGTCCGCCGGCATTCCGCTGGACGTTCCCTGGCACGACCTCGACCGCGAACATCAGGACATTGTCATCAATGGTGACGGAAAGTTCTGGGGCGTTCGCGGATTCTTCGAGCACCTCGAGCGCAAGAAGTACAAACTGCACGTCCGTGTGTTTCTGAGCCGCTACCGCGGATATTCCGTCTGCGGCGACTGTCGCGGCGGACGCCTCCGCACCGACGCACTGCAGGTCAAAGTTGCCGGACGCGACATCTGCCAGGTCACTTCGATGACCGTGGAAGAAGCGACCAAGTTCTTCTCCACGCTCGAACTCTCGCGCGAGGAAAACGACGTTGCCGGCAAGTTGCTCGAGGAAGTTCAAGATCGCCTTCGCTTCATGGACGAAGTTGGCCTCGAGTACCTTACCCTCGACCGCCTCTCTTCCACGCTCTCCGGCGGCGAAGCCCAACGCATCCAGCTCGCAACTTCGCTGGGCTCTCGTTTGGTCGGCACACTGTACGTTCTCGACGAACCGTCCATCGGCTTGCATAGCCGCGACACCAACCGGCTCATCAAGATTCTCCACGACCTGCGCGATCTCGGAAACACCATCCTCGTCGTCGAGCACGATCCCGAGATCATGAAGGCTTCCAACCACATCATCGATCTTGGCCCCGGTGCCGGCGAGAACGGCGGCAAAGTCATCGCCGAAGGCACGTACTCGCAGCTGCGCAAGATGCCCGGATCGCTCACCGGCAAGTATCTCGCCGACGAACTCCGCATCCAGCTTCCACCGCATCGCCGCACCCCGACCAAAGAAAGGCTCGTGCTGAAGCGCGCTCGGGCCCATAACCTTAAAGACGTCGACGTCACCATCCCGCTCGGCATGCTAGTCGCCATCACCGGCGTGAGCGGCTCCGGAAAATCGACCCTTGTGCACGACGTGCTCTACCAGGCGCTCGCCTCTGCGCTCAAGCAGACGAACGGCACCAGCACCAGTGGCATCTCGCTCGGCAAACTCGACGGCGTGCAGTACATCGACGAAGTGATTCTCGTCGACCAGTCGCCGATCGGCCGCACACCGCGCTCGAATCCCGTCACATATATCAAGGCCTTCGACGCCATTCGCGAACTCTTCGCGTCCTTACCCGAAGCGCAAAAGCGCGGCTTCACCGCCGGACACTTCTCCTTCAACATACCCGGCGGACGCTGTGAAAACTGTCAGGGCGACGGCACCGTCACCGTAGAAATGCAGTTCCTCGCCGACGTCGAACTCGTCTGCGAAGAGTGCAAAGGCACGCGCTATAAGCCGCAGGTGATGACGGTCCGCTACAAGGGCAAGAACATCCACGAGGTGCTGAACCTCACCGTGCGCGAGGCGCTGCACTTCTTCTCCGGCATTCCCAAGATCGTGGATCGTCTAAAAGTCCTGGACGAAGTCGGACTTGGCTATCTGCGCCTCGGACAGTCGGCAACCACGCTCTCCGGCGGAGAAGCCCAGCGCATGAAGCTCGCGGCTCACCTGCAGCCCAAACGCGATATCGTCGTCCAGCAGATGAACGAGGAGAATGCCGAAGAAAAGCAAAAGCAGAAGAAGCGCCAGTCGCGCGTGCTTTACATCTTCGACGAGCCCACCACGGGCCTGCACTTCGACGATGTCTCCAAGCTGCTCGGGGCCTTCCGTCGACTCATAGACACGGGCGGCTCCATCCTCTGCATCGAGCACAATCTCGACGTCATCAAGGCCGCTGACTGGGTTATCGACCTCGGGCCCGAGGGCGGTAATCGTGGCGGTGAAGTGGTCGTTACCGGAACCCCTGAAACCGTGGCGGGTTGTAAACACTCGTACACCGGACAGTGGCTCTCGCGCATCTTACATAGCAACGGGAACTCACCTTCCGACGAAACTTGCGGCAATGACAAGCTGGCTTCGGACTAGCTCTTAAACTATGCATCGGCGCAACCTGCTTCTCTGGCTCACCGCGACAGTGCTCCTCACCCCGGCTACAACCTTGTCGCAGGCCCGGCGCCCATCCCAGCAAGGCTCCACGGTACGCGTTCACCGCCAGGTTGAAGAAGATCCCATCTTTACGCCAGAGTTAAACCGCGCCGAAGCAGCGATGGACAAGCAGGACTACGCCTCCGCCGAAAAGGATCTGCTCACCGCAACCGAGAAAAATCCGAAGAACTATCGCGCCTGGTTCGACCTCGGCTTCATCTACAACCAGACCGATCGCGATCCGCAGTCGATCGACGCGTATCGCAAGTCCGTTGAAGCCAATCCGCAGGTATTCGAATCCAACCTCAACCTCGGCGTGCTCCTCGCGCGCGCCAAAGATCCCGAGGCTGAAAAGTACCTTCGCGACGCCACCAAGCTCAAGCCGGTCGCCAGGCAGGAAGAAGGCTGGTATCGAGCCTGGCTCTCTCTCGGACAAGTCACGAGATCCACCAAGCCCGCCGACGCCATCGAAGCCTTTCGCAACGCCGCCAAGCTCAAACCCACCGATCCGGAGCCGCATCTCTCCGCCGGATTGTTGCTCGAACAGCAGAACCAATTCGGCGAAGCTGCCGCCGAATACCAGAAAGCGGCACAGCTCGACCCCAAGTCATCGGAAGCGCTGGCCGGCATGGTCAACGCCTACACCAAGCTGCAACAATTCCCCGAGGCCGAAGCGGCGCTGCGCAAGTTCATCGCGCTCGATCCCAGCAACGCCACCGCTCACGTTCAGCTCGGGCGCATCCTCGTCGCCCAGCACAAGTGGGACGAAGCCACCGCTGAGCTCGAAGCCGGACTGAAGGCCAAACCGGGAGATCCCACTGCAGAAAAGGAAATCGCCAGCATCTACCTCGCGCAGCGCCTCTATGACCAGGCGCTTCCCCATCTGCAGGCAGCACTGAAATCCTCGCCGCAGGACCCGCAACTCCTGCACTCCATCGGCATCGTGCTCATCAACCAGAAGAAGTTCGCCGACGCCCAGGCCGCCCTGGTTTCAGCTGTAAAGCTGAAGCCCGACTACGGGGAAGCT
>DASTGW010000373.1:0-8166 GCA_035718705.1 Terriglobales bacterium
CGCGGTGAGATTTGCCGTGTTCTGCATCCCTTCCTTTACATTCCATCCAGTTCCGGCAAACTTCGACGCGGCAAGCGCGAATCCCTTCGCAAGCAAGGGGTTCACGTCTCCCGCAAATAGCGCGAGTTGCGGTGGATTTGCGCCCGCATATCCGTGAGCGTAAACCAGCAAAGTGCCATTCCAGTTTGCGGGAACGGCAATCTGATAGGGCACGCCGTTGAGTTCACCGATCACGTTAAAGGGCAATGGCACTAACGTCTTCACTTGCGGAAACGCCATGGTCCCGAGCAGGACGATGATTAACACCAACCATGCATTGTGCTTTTTCATGAGTACCTCCTCATTGCTGAGGCCTCGATCAGTTAGGCCTCGGATTTTTCCCGAGTGGATTCGTTCGGCATCACGCCGAATGTGTGGTCCAGGTTGTTAGTTGTCGGAAGGTCCGGAGTTAGACCTTAGTGCGATCGGTCGTCTCTGGGGGTGCTGCGTCCCAGCCGGGACTGCTCTTCGGGGAGGCGAGAGAACTGCGTAAGTATCTTGCTACCCTGCTGCCCTTCACGCAAACGATAACCGGCGCAAACAGTTAAGAGTTCCCGAATCGAAACGAACCTTAAGAGCTCTGTTACCTCTCCGTTCGGCTCTCGCGGAGACATAGCCATCGGCCTTCACCTGGTGCCTCTATCCCCTAGCCACTAGGCCCTGTATTGCAGAAACGGGAACGTCATTACAAAACCAGTGTCCTCCCTATCCCTGCAAAGCCGCTCCTGTCCTACAATTGGCCCGTGAAGGCCATACCGGAACGCGTTCAGCTTTACTGCATTGCTTTCGTCTACGCGTCCATCCTCACCTTCTGGGCCCTAATAACTTTCCAGCGACAACTGGTCGAGTTGCAGGATCCCGCTGCAGCCAACGCCTCCTCCGGCATGTGGGCGTTCGGCGACGCACTCGTCAGCGTCGGCACCGGATTCCTTCTCCTCGTTCCGACATTCTTCTTGTTACGAGTGATGGCTCGCCATGAATCGGCCTACTCAACTTATTCGAAGGTCGCACTCGTAATCACCCTCACTGCTCCGCTGGCTCTAACACTTCTTGCTTCGGGCCGACTCCCTCACGCCGGGTTCCTGGAAAACAACACGCTCTTGCGCCTGCTCTACTCCCCCTTCGTGATCATCATTCTTGCCATGAGCCGCCTGCTCGCCCGCTTCGAGACCGCCAAGCGCCTCCTCATGTACGCCCTCTCCGTCGAGTCACTAACTCTGCTGCTGACCATCGCCATGTTCCTCGTCTCCTCCACATCAGCCTGATCTGTTTACCGGTTAGTAATGCCGCCCTACCCCCGGGGTGGATTTCTGGAATCAATGACTTACGCGGAAAGTCCCCCAACTCGTGTTCATGATGAAGGACTTAACTGTTAAGTTCTAGATTCCAGATAACTTAGCGATGATTTCGGCGAAGAGTACCTAACAATTAGCAGTTAGCACTTAGTAATGACCAGATTATTTCCGTTTAGATACCCGGGGGAAAACAAGAAATTCAAAATAGTGAAAATAAGCCACTTAGCATGGGGGTATTCGGAGCTGATCTTGCAACCAAAGGACTTAGAGCCAAGATCGTCAAAATACAAGAGTTAGCGTGGGTGAAAAGCCGATGCCTATTCGCTCGTTATGAGCAACAGTCGGTAAACCCAGTTCGTATTGTCAAAGAACAAAAGGTGGTGAGACGGAAATTTCGTCTTCACCACCTTATGATTTCAGAATAGCAAATCGGGTAGGGTGACATGCCAAATGGCGCGAAATATTTTCGGCCTGCGATGCCGATTGGATCATAGCTTCCGGTCGAAATGAGCGAGCCATCTGGTGATTGATTGTTGCAGCTAGACTCCGGCGCGATGATGCGCAGGCGATTCCCGGGTACTGAATACTGGGTACTGGGTACTGGCAACTGATATACATTGATGATCAGGCCACTTCGTTGAGTACACCCGAGAATCAAATCCCCGAACTCTATCCTGGTACGGAACCTGCACCGCCAATCACGGTTCCACCCGCGCCCTTGCGCACGCGCGGAGAGAATCCGCCTTGGACCCTGCTCGACGTTTTTTTGCTCGGCGCTGTTGCCGTCGCCTGCGTCGCCATCGTTCTGTTTCTCGGAATCGGTATCGCCAGGCACTTTCATCCGAACTCGACAGTCAGCGACCTCAGCAAGAATCCCAAGGTCCTGATTCCGTCGCAGTTCACGGCTTACGTTCTGATACTCGGAGGCATGATTGCCTTCCTGCGCTCCCGCGGATTGCGTTTCTGGTCTGGCGTTCGCTGGAATTGGCCGGCAAATCCGGTGCTCTACGTTGTCGGCGGCATAGTTCTCTCGATCGGGGTGCAAATGCTCTCGTCGCTGCTGCCGATCCCGAAGCAGTTACCCATCGACCAGTTTTTTAGCGACTTCGTCGGCGCTTACATCATGGCTATCTTCGGCCTAACGATGGCTCCATTGCTGGAAGAGCTTTTCTTCCGCGGATTTTTCTACCCGGCGCTCTCCCGGCCGCTTGGGATCACCGGCGCCGTCGTCATCACCTCCGTCGTCTTTGCCTGCATGCACGCCGGACAGCTTGCCAACGCTTGGGGACCGTTGCTGCTGCTGTTTATCGTCAGCGTTGCACTCACGCTGACGCGTATTCGCCTGCAATCGGTCGCCGCCAGCTTCCTCGTCCACGTCGGCTACAATCTCACGCTTTTTTCCGTGATGTGGTTCGTGACCGGCCATTTCCGCCACATGGAAAAACTGAAATAGCTTGCTGTTAAACTCAACACATCATCATCTTTCCCTGAGGACTCATGGCATCACTGACCCCGCGCCAGGAACTGCTTGCCCTGCTGGCAAGTAAGTCTTTTCGTCTCGGCGAATTCAAGCTTTCGTCCGGCGGCACCAGCGATTACTACATCGACTGCCGCACCACCACGCTCGACGCTGACGGCGCGCGCCTCACCGGCCGCGTCTTCCTCGATGAAATCTTCCGCCACGGTTGGGAGCCAGAAGCCATCGGTGGATTAACGATGGGCGCCGACCCAATCGTGGTCGCCTGCGCGATGCTCTCTTCCCAACAGGTGCAATCGCGCCGTCCGCGTCCGGACACCAGTCCCGGTGGCGCCGACTACCACCTGATCCACGGCTTCCTCGTCCGCAAGGCAGAGAAGGCTCACGGAACGGGACAGCGCATCGAAGGTTTTCGCGAAAAAAATGCAAAGGTCGTGATCGTCGACGACGTTTGCACGACCGGATCTTCAACCGTTCAGGCGATCGAAGCCGCGCGCGAATTTGGTTTTGAAGTTGTCGGGGCGATTTGCCTGGTGGAGCGCGAAGAAGCAAAAGGACGTCCGAACGTGGAGAAAGCCGCACATCCGGCGCCATTTGTCTCTATCTTCACCGCCGACGACGTCCGCGCCGAACACCTCCGTCAGCGCGAAGAGTCTGCCGCAAAGGCCTGAACTCAAAAGAAAATGGACGAAGTGGGATTCACTTCGTCCTTTGACCTTCTTGGCTGATTTAGCTTTTCTTGCGCAGGAACGCCGGAACGTCCAGATCGTCGGCTTCGTAGCTCGCCGTCACCGTGCTCGTTACCTGCTGCAACGTGCGCTCTTCCCGTTGCGGTGCGACGGCCACGCGCTCCGGAACTCGCGCCGGTTCGGGCACATGCATTTCCTCAATTTCCGGTTCAGCCGCTGGCGTCGGTTCGTGACGCGCGGTCACCACCGGCTCCGGATGATGATGGTGAACAGCGGCGCTGCGCGTGTGTGAAATCGCAGCCGCCGCGGCGTTTACGCGCTGCGTGCGATGGGCGTACTGCTCCTTGAAGCCGGTCGCGATCACCGTGATCTTCACTTCGTCCTTCATCTTCTCGTCGAGCACGGCGCCGAAGATGATATTCGCGTCTTCGTGCGCGGCGCTCTGAATGATCGTCGAAGCCTCGTTCACCTCCGAGAGCAGCAGCGAACTCGATCCGGTCACGTTGATCAGGATGCCGCGAGCTCCATCGATCGCGCCTGCTTCGAGCAACGGAGAGGCAATTGCTTTCTGGGCGGCTTCCACGGCGCGCTGATCGCCCGATGCGGTTGCCGTTCCCATCACCGCGTAACCCATTCCCGCCATGATCGCCTTCACGTCGGCGAAGTCGCGGTTGATGATGCCCGGAATTGTGATGATGTCGGAAATGCCCTGTACCGCCTGGCGCAGAATGTCGTCGGCAACGCGGAATGACTGGAAGAATCCGGCATCGCGCGCGACGGCCAGCAACTTCTCGTTCGGGATCACAATCAGCGTATCGGTGCAGTCGAGCAATTCCTGCAAGCCACGTTCGGCCTGCTGTTGACGACGACGTCCTTCAAACGCGAAGGGCTTCGTCACGACTGCTACTGTTAATGCACCCATCTCGCTCGCAAGCGAGGCGATGATCGGAGCCGCGCCGGTTCCGGTTCCACCGCCAAGACCGGTGGTAACGAACACCATGTCCGCGCCTTCGAGCGACTCGATGATCTTGTCGGCATCTTCGAGAGCGGCCTTGCGTCCGACTTCGGGATTCGCGCCCGCGCCAAGGCCGTTGGTGAGCTTCACGCCAAGTTGCAGCTTCTGCGCCGCGCGCGACATCTTGAGCGCCTGCAAGTCGGTGTTAGCAACGATGAACTCGATGCCCTCGACCTGAGCGTCGATCATGCGGTTCACGGCATTACCACCGCCTCCGCCTACGCCGAGGACTTTGATCTTTGCGTTGTTCGTCGGTTCGTCGTGAAACTGGATGCGATTGTCTTTTTTGTCCATGTTCAACTCAACTCCATGGTTAACTGCCCACTCTCGCGAACAACTTCTTCAGCTTCGAACTGAGTCCGTGTTCCTGCTGGCCCTGCAGAATTCTGGCCCGGTACGCGTACAAGATCATTCCAATCGTCGTCGCAAATTCGGGTTCCGCCAATTCGCTCGGCATCTTGGAAATGGCGGCGGGAAGACCCATGCGGATCTGCTTCCTGAGCACATCTTCCGCGATCTCGGAGATGAAGTTCAAACGCGATCCGCCGCCGGTGAGGACGATGCCCGCGGGCATCAGGTCCCAAACGCCGGATTGCCGTAGGTGGTCGCGCATGATTTCGAAAAGCTCACGTGCCCGCGGCTCGAGCACTTCGCCCAGCATGCGCTGAGACATGAGGCGCGCCGGACGGTCGCCAACGGATGGCACTTCGATCTCCGTGCTTTCCGGAATCCGTGTAACCACGGCGCAACCGAACATGCGCTTGATCTTTTCGGCGTCGGCGAGCGGAGTGCGGAGCCCAACGGCAACGTCGTTGGTAAAGTGATCGCCGCCAACGGGAACTACGCCGGTATGAATTACGGCGCCTTCGTGGAAGACGATGAGGTCGGTGGAGCCGGCACCGATGTCAGCGAGACAGACGCCCAACTCGCGCTCGTCCTGGCGCAGGACGGCGTCAGAGCAGGCGAGGCCTTCGTAGACGGTGTCGTCGACGTGGATGCCGGCGCGATTCAGAACCGTCACCACATTCTGCACAGCGGTCTGCGCTGCCGTCACGACGTGAACTTTCACTTCGAGCTTGTTGCCCATCATGCCGGCGGGATCATGCAGTCCGGCTTGATCGTCGAGGATGAACTCTTGCGGCAGCAGGTGGAGAATCTGGCGGTCGGGTGGAAGCGTGAAGGAGCGAGCACGCTCGACGGACTGACGAATGTCGTCGCGAGATATTTCCCGGGAACGGGAGCCAAAAGAAATTCCGCCCTGGCTGGTGATGCCCCGAATGTGCGCTCCGGCAATACCTACAAGAGCGTGCTCGATGGGCGCGGCGGCAGCATTTTCGGCTTTTTCGACCGCCTGTTGAACCGAGGTCACGGCCTTTTCAAGGTCGATGATGATGCCTTTGCGCGATCCACGCGATTCACAAACGGCGTGCGCCACGTAACGAGGCCCAGTCTCCGTGATTTCCGCCACCAGGACACACGTCTTCGCGCTGCCCACGTCGATAGCGGTAAGTAAATTGTTTTCTGCCTTGCTCATCGGCCCCGGAACACAGCTATCAGCCCGCAGCTTTTAGCCTGAAAAATGTATCGCCATTTGAAACGCTATTCACTAAAACGTAAATAGGATGTGAGCCCTATCTGCCTTTTTTTGTCGCGCCCCTGCTTGCAGCTACGTGCCGCGACCAGCGCGATGCCGGCTTCTTCCACGCTGTCGCTTTCTTTGCCGGGGACGCGGCCGGTTTCTTCGCGACGTTCTTCTGCATGGCCGGCCTCTGCGCGACGGGCTGATCATCCGCGGAATCGGGATTCACAATCACCTGCCGGTCATAACGCAGATCGACCGAAGCCAGTTTCTGCACCTGCTGACGCCACTCCTGCACGTGCGCTTTGTAAATCTTGAAGCGCTCGCCAAAACTGTTGCCGCCGAGGTGCACCAGGACTTCGCCCTGCGGATCGCTGACGGTGATCTTCACGTCTTCCGGATCGCTCAGGTCCACTTCGCTAAGGTCCTTGGAATTCTGCGCCCCATCGGAATCGAGATCTTTAACGAGATCGGCATAGATCTTCATGCGCGCGGCGCGCGTGGAGAGCGGCTCGTTTTCACCCGCGCCGACCAGAACCGGGAACGAGTATTTCCTGGGATTGTGCGTCGGCATCTCCATCACCACGCCGTGCGAGTCGATGAGCGAAATCTTGTTGCCGACCTGGACGAAGGCGATGGGCGTGCGCTCCTGGATGCTGACCTTCAGGTGATTGGGCAGGAGGCGCGCTACGGCAGCGGATTCCACCCAGGGAATCTCTTCGAGTTGGTGTTTGCGCTGATCGAGAGGAATGAAGAAGACGTTGCGGCCGATGTCGCCGCCCATCACTTCCATCACCTGGCGACGAGTGACGTTCTCCGTGCCGGTGACATCGATTTGATCGCTCGATTCAAGGCGAAAGCGCCACGATTTCTCCCCATAGGTGTAAATTGCGCCGAAGGCGCCGCCGATGGCCGCCGCGACGGCAAGCACGATGGCTGCGATCTTGATGCGGCTCGCGGCTTTCTTGGGAAGGGCACCCTTGCGAGCCGGAACGCGCTTCTGCCCGCGCATGAAGGGAGACTGTTCGTCGGAATCGAGATCGAGGAAACGCGCGTCAACGGCGTCGTCCGCTGCTGACGAGGCTCGCGCACCCGAACGGGTGACCACGTCCTCATCCGGGATGAGTGGACCGTTATTTCGCGCCATCAAGACAGATCAAATCGAAGAGAAACGCCAAAGAAACTATATCGTTTTATTTGCTGAAGTGGTGAGGAAAAGTTGGGTTTTTGTAGGTGGTTTGTGGATGAGAGTGGTACGGGGACGTTGGTTCCGCGCAGAGAGCGCAGGGAGACAGAGAACGCGGAGGTTGGACCATCATGTGTCGGCTATTTCGTCGCCATCCTTGCCTTCAGCGCTTCCACGATCTGAGGTCCGAGCTGATAGACGCTGCCGGCGCCGAGGGTCATGATCACGTCGCCGGATTTGGCGTTCGACGCAGCGGCGGTGACGGCGTCGGACATGGAACTGATGTGCGTTGCCGGCTTTCCGGCTTCGGTGATCTTCTGCGCCAGCATCTCGCCGGTCACGCCCGGGATCGGCTGCTCGCTCGCCGGATAGATGTCGAGAATATAGAGCGAGTCGGCATCCCCGAACGAGGTTGCGAATTCGGTTAGCAGCGCCTGGGTGCGCGTGTATCGGTGCGGCTGGAAAATCACGTGAACACGGCCTGCGGTGCACTGCTTGGCTGCCTGCAATGTCGCGCGAACTTCTGTCGGGTGGTGTCCGTAGTCGTCCACCACGCGGATTCCATCCACCTCGCCCTTGAGCTGGAAGCGTCGATCGACGCCACGGAAGCTTTCCAGCGCGTATTGAATGCTGTAGACGGGAATTTCAAGTCCGATGCCGACGGCGATCGCCGCTGTGGCGTTCAGAACATTGTGCTGTCCCGGCACGTGCAGACAGAACTCTCCGAGCGGCTTGCCGTTGTACTCAATGCCGAATCGGCTGAGTGGCTTGGGCGACCCGGGTTCAAGTTCGGTGGTGGCGGCAGTCAGGCGGAAGTCACTTCCCTCGCGCGCTCCGTAGGTCACGTAACGTCGCTGCAGGCGCGGCAAAAGCGCGCGCAATGGAT
>DASTGW010000374.1:0-3119 GCA_035718705.1 Terriglobales bacterium
GGATCACCAAGCACCTGACGTGGCACACCTTCCGACACAGCTTCACCAATCTCCTGCTGGAAAACGGTGAAGACGTGAAGACGGTGCAGGCGATGATGAGACACGCCAACCCGAACGTTACCTTGGCCGTATACGCCCACGCGGTAGACCGAAAGAAACGGGCGGCTCAGTCCAAGGTAGTGCAGATGGTGCTTCCACCGAAGGATGGAACGAGAGAGGTAACGGCTTAAGGAGGGTCTGGGTACCGAAGGGGCTTATTGTGCCCTTCTTGTGTACCCGGCTCACTTTAACTTTTGCCAGTAAGTTGTTGAAACTTAATGGCGGGGTCGACGGGACTCGAACCCGCGGCCTCTGCCGTGACAGGGCAGCGTTCTAACCAACTGAACTACGACCCCGCTTTCGCGGATGGAACCGAACTTGGATGGTGGGCAGTGCAGGATTCGAACCTGCGACCTTCTCGGTGTAAGCGAGACGCTCTAACCAGCTGAGCTAACCGCCCTCTGAACCTATCTCCTCAGGTGGGTATCAGAGGGGAACCTCGGCTTCCGAATTTGAGTATATAGGTCGATGCCGAATTCGGTCAAACCTCATGGCTTATCAACATGTTGAAAACTGATAGGCCCGCACCCTGACCTCGACCATCCCTTCCTGATCTGACCCAAAGTCACCTCCCGGAACCGCCTGAAACTTAACTCCTCAGGCATCTTTTTCAGCAGTTTTGGATACCAATAGTATGCCTGGCAGGCCCGTCACAGGCGATTCGTGTGCCATTGGAGCATCCATGAAAGCGATCCTCTTCGTCGATGATCACGAGGTTCTTGCGCGTTTGAGCTGCGAGATCCTTGAGATGCAGGGTTACCGCGCCGTTTCCGCATACAGCGCTGCCGACGCCCTGCAGAAGTTCGAACAACAGAAGTTCGACCTCATGGTCACCGACTTCCGCATGGAAGGCATGAACGGACTGGAACTCGCCCGCAAGGTTCACGACCGCTATCCCGACGTGCCGGTCATTATTGTCACCGGCTACGGCCCCATCGATGGCGGCAAAGACGTCGACACCGTCCTGCAGAAAGAAGAACTCTTCCCCGACCTGCTCGACAAGATCAAGTTCTACCTCGAGAGCGAGCACGAAGAAGAAGTCGTGCACTCGCAGGAAACGGCCTAAGCAGCTTACACACCCGCGCTGCTGTTAGACTTGCGGCGTGCGGCGACTCATCATCAACGCAGACGACTTCGGGCTTACCTCCGGCGTAAACCGCGCCATCGTTGAAGCCCATCAGCAAGGCGTCGTCACTTCCACCACATTGATGGCTACCGGCCGCGCATTTAGCGATGCGGCTCAGCAGTCCCACACACTCCCGAAGCTGAGCGTCGGATGCCACGTCGTACTCGTGGACGGTCAGCCCACCTGTCGCCCGGAACAAGTTCGCAGCCTGCTCATGCCAAGCCGTCGCGAAGGGCTTCCCTTTTCCCCCGTCCGTGACGGACACATGCGCACCGTCGCGGCCACGGCCGCACCGACAGCTCGTTTCTACGATGGCTTCGGACAGCTCGCCTTGCTTTCCGTGAAAGGCCGCGTCCACTCCGACCAGGTTCAAGCGGAAGCCGGCTCGCAGATCGAGTGCCTCCAGCACGCCGGCATCAACGTCTCTCACGTCGACGCGCACAAGCACACGCACATGCTCCCGCAAGTCGCCGACGCGATTATGCGTGCTGCTCGCGACCGCGGCATTCGTGCCATCCGCAATCCATTCGTTCCGCTTCGCATCGTTATCTTCAGCCATGTTCTGCGTCGCCCAAAGTTGTGGAAGCGTTACTTCGAAACCACCATGCTGCGAAAATATCACCACGCATTTCGCGAACGAGTGAAACGCAATGGCATGATCACCCCCGACGGCAGCTTCGGCGTCATCTCCACCGGAATCATGGACGACGACCTTTTCTCCGCCATCGTGGGATCGATCCCCGAAGGCACGTGGGAGCTGGTCTGTCATCCGGGCTACAACGACGCAGAACTGGGATTGGTCCATACCCGACTGCGTGAATCACGCGCCCGTGAACTGGCTGTCTTCCTCTCGCCGCGATCGCGGCAGGCTCTCGCCGATCACAACATCGAATTGATCTCCTACCACGACTTCGCTAACCAGTTCGCTAACCAATGAGAAAAGAACTCGTCCAATCTTGCAGAAGGGCCAGCATCAAGTCCCAATTTCACGCCCCTTTTGGTGCTGGCCTCTTCCCGGGCTCTCAGGCGCCTGCGAGCCCGCGAACCGCTCGTTTCGACGTTTGTGCAACTGTCTCGCGTTTTCGGAATCGAATACCTGGGCACAATCACACAGAGGCTTCATGAAGATAGGAATAACCTGCTATCCCACGTACGGCGGCAGTGGCGTAGTGGCAACCGAACTCGGCATCGAACTCGCGCAACGCGGGCACGAAGTTCACTTCATCTCCTATTCGCAGCCGTTCCGTCTGCGCGAAGATCAGCCGAACATCTTCTTCCACGAAGTCGAGGTCTCTCACTACCCGCTCTTCGACTACCCACCCTACGATCTCGCTCTCGCCACCCGCATGGCTGAAGTTGCGCAGTTCTACGCGCTCGACTTGCTGCACGTGCACTACGCTATTCCCCACTCCGTAAGCGCGCTCCTGGCCAAGCAAATGGTCGGTTCGCTGCCCAAGGGCTCCTGGCGCTTGCCGTTCGTTACCACGCTGCACGGCACCGACATCACGCTGATCGGACTCGACCGCTCGTACCTGCCCATCACGCGCTTTGGGATCGAGCAAAGCGATGGCGTCACCTCCATCTCCAAGTATCTTCGCGACAAGACCTACCAGGAATTCAACGTTCGCAAAGAAATCCAGGTGATCCCGAACTTCGTCAACTGCGACATTTATAAGCGCACCGACGAATCCCGTTCCAAGCGTCACGAATTCGCCAAAGATGACGAGAAGATCCTCGTCCATCTTTCCAACTTCCGCCCGGTAAAGCGCGTGTGGGACGTGGTCGAAGTCTTCGATCGTGTGCAGAAGAAGATTCCAGCGAAGCTATTGATGATCGGCGACGGCCCTGATCGCTCACGCGCCGAGTGGCTGGCCATGGAGAAAGGTATTCACGA
>DASTGW010000375.1:0-9064 GCA_035718705.1 Terriglobales bacterium
GCCTTGGGAATCTGCATCACATCGACCCAATCAAGCGCGGAAAGATGATAGAAGTGCACCAGGTGATCGTGCAGGCCGTGCGCAATCAGGATCAGGTTACGAATGTATTGCGCGTTGAGAGGAATCTCCAGGTTCAACGCATCTTCCACCGAGCGTACGCTTGCCATGGCGTGAACCGTGGTGCAAACGCCGCAGAAACGTTGGGTGAAGAGCCAGGCTTCGCGCGGATCGCGTCCCTGCAGGATGCGCTCGATGCCCCGCCACATGGTCGCCGAGGCCCAGGCTTTCGAGACGGCCCCGTTATCCACCTCAACGTCGATGCGCAGGTGGCCTTCGATTCGGCTGATCGGATCTACTGTGATGCGTTTCGTCATAATTCAGCGCCAATCTATAAAAGAGTATTAGTCAGTAAAACTTGCCGCGGCGGCTGCGCGAACCTGCACGCCGTCACGATCCAGGGCCTTGACTTTGTTTTCGTAAGCTTCCATCTGGAACCACGTGTAAGTTGGCGCCGGAAGAATCGCGAGCACCTTTACCGCCAGCATGAAGGCCGCGATGGCGAGTGCAACGAACCCGACCGACATCAAGAGTTCCATCGCCGACGGGAAGTAGAACGCTCCCGGCTTCGCCTGGAACGCCAGCGTCGTGGGATTGAACCGGTACAGCAGGCCACCGACCCCGACCAGCACATGCGCATGGAACATCAACCGTGCGTCGCGCATCTTGGCAGAATCGATCAGCATGTAGAGAGCGACACCCAGGAACGCCATCTCCATCCAGAACAGTCCGGCGTAGATGTCGAACTTGAACGCCAGCAGGATGCGTCCGCTAATAATCAAGTCGAGGATGCGGAAGAGGCTCCAAGTGCCAATCAGCCATGCGCCGAGCTTGTTGAGCTCGACCAAAACGTCCATATCGTAGGGGCGATGCCATACGAGCGAGCAGAACAGCAGCGTTCCGGCTACGCATGCGACTCCGAGGAAGGCTGCCGCCCATACATACATCAGCGGCAGGAACGGTGACTGCCAGAGTCCGTGAACACGATCGCCACCGAGCAACATGAGCGCGCCGAGCGACGACTGGTGCATCGCCGGCAAGATGTAGGCGAGCGAGACGATGAAGGGATAGAACTTCACCATGATCTTCTCGCATTTCTCGACGAACATGCGCGTCGCCGGCTTGTAGCGATGGAAGTACTCAAGCACTGGCGGCACGTTTTCCAGCAACAGCGGGAACATCGCGTAGGCCGGCATGCAGAACATGACTTCGAGCAGCGGCGAGTGCGGATTCCAGTTCCACGGCGTGACCAGCCAGTAGATATTCCACGGACGACCTACGTCGATGCCGATCATGAACAGGCCGGAGAGATAAGCGAGGAAGCTGGTCAGCAGCGCGATGCGCATCACCGAGTGCAGCTTCGACTTCTTGAACAGCCAGGCAGCGATGCCGATGGCGAACGCGCCGGAACCGAGTCCGGTGAGGGTCATTACGTTGAAGGTCTTCCAGATGCCCCACGCGTACGCGTCGTTCATGCCGCTGGCCGGACCAAGTCCGACGATTTCGCGGTACAGGGTCAGCAACAGCGCCACGCCGCCGAGACCAAGCAGGCCCTTGAACGCTTTCGTCCAGATGGGCACGTTGTAAACGGGAACCGCTCTTTCCCAACGATCGTTCATAGCTGCGGCCTCAATCCGGTTTTCTGTTGCTCGACGTCCATGTGGTGCTTGTGCTCTTTCCAGTTGCCGCGGATCACGCCAACCATCGTCGCGTACAACACGGTCGGCACCACCAGGTAGGAGTAGAGCTTGCGCTGCCACTTCATGTACTTCGAAGGCACCGACTCGTTGCCCATCTCCGGCAAGCCGATCTTTTCGAACGGCACATGCGACAGGTAGAGCACCTGCGTTCCACCGGCATCTGTCTCGCCGTACACGCGGCTTCCGTAGTACTTCTCGGGATGCTGCTTCAGACGCGAATGCGCTTCGGCGAGCAACTCTTCGCGCGTACCGAAAACGACCGCGTGCGTGGGGCAGACATTCGTGCAGGCCGGCTGCTTCCCTGCTGCAAGACGGTCCTGGCAGAACTCGCATTTCACGATCTTGGGATTGAATCCGCTCCACTCGAACTTCGGAACGTGGAAGGGGCAGGAGATTTCGCAGTAGCGGCAGCCCATGCACTTGCTGCCATTCCACGAAACCACGCCTGAGTCCGGATTCTTGGTGAGCGCGAAGAACGAACAACCGGCGACGCACGTGGGATCGACGCAGTGCATGCATTGCTGCTTCACGTATGACCAGCGGCCGTTGTCGTTCGGCTTGTAGAGCTTGATGATGTTCTTGGTGAACGAGTTCAGGTCAGCAGGCGCCTGGTGCAGGCCGCCGCTGAGCGTGGTGTCGGGCGTGAGTTTGTTCGCTTCCGCACACGCAGCAACGCACGACTTACAACCGACACAGCGGGTGGTGTCGTAGAGCATCGAGACTGCATGCTTCGGTGCTTCCTTGACCTCGTCCGCGTGCGCCTGCCCCGGCAGCGCGATCGTGGTGAGTCCCACCGCGGCTGCCGATGCCGTGCCCGTCGCCAGGTTTCTGAGGGCTTGTCGGCGCGTCATGTCCATGATTACTGTCCCCCTGCGTTCGGAGAATCAGACTTGGAATTCGGATCTTCGGGTCCCTTATCGGTTCCAGCCGGAAGCTTCTGAGCTGCCATCCACGCTGCTGTCCCGATACCGCCGGCGATTGCACCTGCAACCGCGGCAGCCGCTGCGCCGATCGAACCGACGCGAGCGTTGATGAGCGGATACGTGTCGGGAGGAGTTACGGAGTGAATGTCAATGGTCTGGAAGATTGGCACGCGGAACGCGACCGCCTTCTCCGTGCATCCGACGCAAGGAGCGCCGATGCCGACCGGCCAGCAGTCTGGAATTTCGTTGAAGTGCCGGGTGGAACATCCGGCGTGAGTGGCCGGACCTTTGCAGCCCATCTTGTAGAGGCACCAGCCCTGACGGTGACCGTCGTCGCCGAATTCTTTTACGAACCGACCGGCGTCGAAGTGTGCGCGACGCGGGCAGTGATCATGCACGAGGCGGTCGTATGCGAACTTCGGACGTCCGTATTGATCAAGCGCCGGCAGTTTACCGAGCACCACGTACTCGAGCACCACACCGAGCAGGTTGTAGGGATTCGGAGGGCATCCGGGAAGATTGACTACCGGCTTGTCGGTGATGATCTGGTCGATGCCGGTCGCGCCGGTCGGATTCGGATCCGCTGAGGGCACGCCGCCCCATGAAGAGCATGATCCCATCGAGACCACCGCCGCAGCTTTCGACGCGACCTCCTTCAGCCGGTCGATGCCCTTCACTCCGGCGAGCGTCAGGTACTGTCCGCCATCTTTGGTCGGCACGGAGCCTTCGCAAACGAGGATGAACTTGCCGGCGTTCGCTTCCATCGCATCGTGCAGTGATTTCTCCGCCTGGTAGCCGGAAGCGGCCATCAGCGTTTCGTGATAATCGAGCGAGATGACGTTCAGGATGAGGTCGGCGACATCGGGGCGCGAGGTGCGAAGCAGGGTTTCTGAACAACCGGTGCAGTCCTGGAAGTGGAGCCAGATCACCGACGGCTTCTTCGCCTTGGCGATGGTGTTCGCCAGGTGCTCCACCGACTTCGCCTTCTCGGTGAGCGCCAGGCCCATGGGCGCGGTCGCCATCAACATGCCGCACAGGGTCACGAAATCGCGGCGACTGACACCGCTTTGTTTGAGAGAGGAGCCGATCGTATCTTCGGCCAGTGGTTCCTTCTTTATGACTGCGTCGGTAGGCATTCGCGCACGCTCCCTGCCGGGGTAAATTGCGGATCCGCTGAGGTACACTCCTCACCCGCAGACTCACGAGCCGGTGTGAAGCGTGCAAATGTTTTCGCTTACCTCAGTCGCATGGGTAAGTGACTGAAGTCACTCTTCCGCGTGATTGCGAACGGAGAAGCGCGTCTTTTTACGCGCAGGTCGCTGAAAAGACTATGAAATTCAGGTCCACCTGAATTGCAGCGACAATAGCGGACTTTCAGCGATCACTCGGCCGATCCGACCGCCCCGCTGAACGGAAAGGTGTGAGCCTTGCGACGGTGATCGCGAATGCGATGGGCGGAAGGGCAGTGATGGATATCACCAGGTGAAGTAATGCGGGACAAGGCTGGATCAGTTTCAGGGCAAGGGAGTCTTGCTGTCGAGTTCGGTGATTCTTTCACGCAGGCACTGAACTTCCCGGCTGAGAAGCTGAACCATCTGAAAGCCAATCGCCGGTCTTTCCGCCAGCAGGGCCGCAACTCGCTCGGAAGGAACAAAGAGCACCTGTGATTCTTCCAGCAGTTCGGCAGAGAGGCTGTAGATGCCCTTCGAAAGCGTACCCGGAACCCCCAGCAGAGATCCAGGACCAACACTACGGTCGAGCGCGCCGGGAATGCTGAGCCGTGCCGAACCGGAGAGCAGCAGGAACAAGCCGTGAGCCTTTTCGCCGCGCGAGAACAGCACTTTGCCGCCGGGGTGCGTCATCGCCGAACCATAGGGATGGAGCGCACTGGCCAGCTCAGCCGGCGCTTGGAAAGAATCGTCACGCTTCAATTCTGTATGCATCGCCATACGAACCCACCCATACTTTTAAATACCCTACCGTCTCAACAGCACATCGTGATGTGATATTCATCACAGGTCAGGCGGACATGGCGCTCCCTGGCGCGCGGATCAGCGCGAAATATCCCGGCGCGATACACTAGAGATATGCCCGTACAGATCGGCGCTAAGACGCACTCCTTCTCCGAACCCACAGGCCTGCTGTCGGATTGCCACCGCCGCGTAGAGATGTTCCTGGGCGGGTTAAAGGCGGTGTCAGAAATCGCCCATCGACCGCTGGACGAGCAGACGCGACACTCGCTGGAACTTGCGCTGCGATATTTTCGCGAGGCCGCTCCTAAGCACACAGCCGATGAAGAAGTTTCCCTGTTTCCTGTACTGCGGACCCTCGATAACGATGACGTTAAGCTGGCGCTGGAAAAGATTTCCGCGCTGGAGGAGGATCATCGGTGGGCAGAGCCGCTTCACCAGCGCGTGGATGAGCTCGGCGCAAAATGCCTGCAGAACGGCAGTCTCGATGAGCAAGACGCGAAGGAGTTTCGCGAAGCCATCGCTCATCTCCAGGCGATGTATGCCCGCCACATTGAGATAGAAGATAAAGACGTTTTTCCGGTGGCAGCGAGGGCTCTTTCGGCAGAGCAAAAAGCAAGAATTGCCGCCGAAATGGCAGCACGAAGACGTTGAGTCGCGACACTTCTCGCCACGCCCTTCGAAACATTCTGTTATGAAAAGCCGTAGAACAGGCGTCCCGAAGTATTGAATTCGGGACGGGCTGTTCCTACCAAGAATTTTCGCCCCAAATGATCTGATCGGTATCCCTCCGAGAGTCCGTTTCACCACACTCGATTTGGTTCTCCGCTTGCGTTTCTTCTGGTCATGTCACGTAGTGACGGAGGACTGGAAATGATGAAAACGACCGCAAGAATCATTGCGCTCGGCATACTGCTGTTATGGATTTCGTCGGTAGCGACCGCTCAGACAACTCGCGGCACGCTTGCCGGTGTAGTAACCGACTCCACGGGAGCAGTGGTGAACGGAGCTAAGGTCACAGCAACCCCAACAACTGGAGGCGAACCACGCTCTACGACGACCGGTTCCACGGGCGAATACCGCATTGAATTGCTCAATCCGGGCATCTACACGGTTAGCGTGGAGGCACAGGGCTTTGCTCTTACCAAAGTTGAAAATGTCAACGTTCGTTCGACGATGATCACCGCGAATAACGTTCAAGTTAACCTGGCCAGTAAATCGGAAACAGTCCAAGTGGAAGCGAATACCGACCAGATCCAGACCGAAAGCGGCGAACTTTCGAAGACGATTCCGACCGTTCAGGTAAAAGATATTCCCATTTCCAGCGGAAACCCATTTGCGCTGGCTACCACATTGCCCGGCGTAGTAACAGTAGCGAGCCGGGACGATTTTACGAATGGCACGTCGTTCTCGGTAAACGGGCTTCGTCCTCGTTCGAATAACTTTCTTATCGATGGTTTCGACGACAACGACAACAACATCGGCGGACAGGCCTTCCAACCTGCCAACCAGGAAGCAGTACAGGAAGTCACAGTGCTGACGAATTCTTACAGCGCTGAATACGGCCGCGGCGGCGCATCGGTTTCCAACCTTTCTTTCCGAAGCGGGTCGAACAATCTTCACGGCGCAGCCTGGGAATCCTATGATGGATCGCGCCTTGATGCCGTCAGCCCGGAGGCGTCTGGACAAGGCCTGACTCGCGTTCCTCAGTATGTGAACAATACCTTTGGGTTCCGCGTGGGAGGACCGGCCATTAAGAACAAGCTATTCTTCTTCGGCACTTCGCAATGGAATCGCAACTTCGGCGCTCCTGTCGCGAACGGCGCTCCACTCGCCTCGAAGCTGGTGCTGCCAACGGCAAACGGTGTTGCTGCCCTTCAGTCAATCGGCGCCAACCAGAACGTGCAAATCCTGCTAAATACGATGGGCAATGTTCGGGGACAGGGCAACTTTAAAACCATAAACATCGGCAATCGGCCGGGATGCGGGTCGCCATGCCTAATCGAAGTAGGCGACTTCACGCGGTTCGACAGCACCGCTTCCAAGAGCCGGGAATGGACGGTGAGGGGCGACTATACGCCCACCAGTAACGACACAATCTACGCTCGTTACACCGATACTTACAGTTCGTTCACACCTGACCTCTTCGCTAACTCGGCTGCGCTTCCCAACATCGATACATTCCAAGGTGGCCCATCTCGATTGCTCGGAACCATGTGGGGCCACACGTTCAACTCAACCACCATTAATGAATTCCGGTTCTCAGCACAGAATTTCGATTTCACCTTCGCTCCAACAGCAGCAACATTGGCCAACCCAAATGCAAATCTGCCGGGTCTGGCGCTCGCGGCATCATTCGGTAACGCGACGGCTTGGGGAGGTTTCAATCAAGGTGGGTTCCCGCAAGGGCGCGGCCACCAAACCTATCAGTTTCAAGATGCGGTCGCGTTCACACGTGGCCGACATTCGTTGAAGGTTGGAACTGACCTTGCCGTCTTGCTGGTAAAGGACCAGATCCCGTTTAATAGCGCTGGTCTGATCACGTACTCGAGCGGCGGAGATTGTTCTTCGATCGGCCTTACAAAATGCACGGATCTTGCGAATTACATCGACGGATTCAGTGGACCCACCGGCACGCTTTCCAAGCAGTTCGGTAATCCACGAGTGAACGTTCCGACCACGCAGCAGTCTTATTACTTCCAGGACAGCTGGAAGATGCGTCCGAACATTACGCTCGACTTTGGACTTCGCTATGAATATCAACCACCCGACGCCAGTAATGTGCTTCCCTTCCCTGCGGTAAACCGCGCAACAGCACTAACCGATCCTTTCCAAACTCGAGTTGCGGTCGAACCCGACCGCAATAACTTCGGACCACGGTTCGGGTTCGCGTACTCGCCTCACTTCTGGAAGGGTCTCTTCGGCGAAGATCGCACAGTTATTCGTGGGGGCTACGGCGTCTTCTACGACACCTTCTTCACTAACATCGCAGACAATACCGCCGCCAGCGCGCCCAACACCCTGGGCGGTACGCAGACCGGCGATGGGACGGGTAGTTCTACGAACCGCGGACAAGCCGACGCGCTTACCTTCGTGAACAAGATCACTCCGACCATCAGCCAGACCGATCGTGTGGACGCGGTGACCAGCAACTTGCGCAACCCTCAGATTCACCAGTGGAACCTGAGTGTGCAGCGAGAACTTCCGCTGAAGCTATTGTTCGAAGTGGCTTACGTCGGAACCCGGGGCGAACGTCTCTGGGTGAACGAACAGTTAAATCCAGTAGATGTGAATACCGGTGACAGGCTCAACCCTAACCGTGGACAAATCGTAGTACGCGGAAATCGTGGTGACTCCATCTACCACGGTCTTCAGACGACTGTTAGTCACAACTACAAGAGTCTAAGCCTACGCGGCAGCTACACCTGGTCGCGTGCCATCGACAACCAGTCAGAGGTATTTGCAACTTCCTCCGGCGCAAGTCGCTGGATGATTCTCAATGATCCGCGGAGCGATCGCGGGCCTTCCGCGTTCCACCGGACTCACCGCGCTTCCATCAGTTACGTTTACGAATTGCCGCGATATAAGGGTCACGGCGTTCTTAGCGCGGCGCTCGGTGGATGGGCTAGCAGCGGCCAGATTGGATTCCAGTCGGGCGCGCCGCAGACCGTCTACATCGGCGGGTGGGACCAGAACGGCGATGGCGAGGGCTTTAACGATCGACCCGTGCTCAGCAACCCAGCGGTTCCAATTGACTATACGAACGCCTGCCTCACCGCCACCACATTCTGTAGTGGCGTCGGACAGGTAAATCCCGACGGCAGCATCATCGATTGGGTAACCGGCGCGGATACGATAAACGGCCAGCCGATCACTCAGTCGAACGTCCACTACCTGATTTACCCACAGGGTAGCGGCGTTAATGGGACCGTCGGCCGCAATAGCTTCTACTTCCCCGGACGTCAAGATTGGAATTTAAGTGCGTTCAAGCGGTTCTACATGCCCTATCGCGAAGGACACATTCTGGAATTCCGTGCTGACTTCTTTAATGCGTTCAACCACTCCAACCTCGGCGTACGTAATTTGGATGCGAACCTTGGTTCGGCTACGTTCAACGACATCGAACGTACTCGGAGCGGAGCTCGTAACATCACGGTTTGGTTGAAGTACACGTTCTAGAATCTACCCTCCATTACTCGGGGCGGCTTTCGGGCCGCCCCCATTTTTGTGCTTTAAAGTAAAAAAGGCACTCCGTGCGGAGTGCCTGTGTTCCAAGATCGGATTCTATGCTGCCCAGCGGCTGCGCGCGTCCGAGCCGTGTTGCTTCACCATCTTGTTGTAATTGCCGATGATCAGAAATGGTGCTGCCCATTGTCCGACGAATAATGCCCAATCATCTTTTCCCGTGATCTTC
>DASTGW010000376.1:0-2917 GCA_035718705.1 Terriglobales bacterium
TCGCTGCGAAGAAAAGGAGATCACCAATGAAAACGCTGTTGTTCGTTTTGCTCGCGCTCCTGCTGGCAGGCGCACCCCAAGCCATCGCTGCCGATAAAACTCCACTTCCCGCCGGTTCCTATTCGCTTACCGCCCAAGGCACTGAAGCCAGTTGCACTGTAACTCCCTGCATTGTGCTGGACATTATCGAAACTGGCGCAATGAACCACGACAAGGACGGCAACGCTTGCGGCAGCCATTCGGCGGTTGTAAACACCGTCCCTCCAGGATCCTCAGCCCCCATCGTGGTGCCGAGTGTCATTACCGTGTTGAAGGTAGCGAACTACGATGCCGCGACCGGTACCGGCGACTACTCTCTTAGCGAATACGCCGGAGGATCGTGCGACGGCGCCACATTCAACAGTGCCGGCTCAACTCTCGTTGTTACTGGCACACTTCATTTCACTGTAAGTGATAACGGGAGAGCGATTGACAGCATCGTCACAGCACTTAACCTTCCGGGGTTGGGTGGCTATTCGATCAAGTTTAGAGAGGTGCGGCAATAGACTTACTCTGAGTTAAGGTCGTGGGTGCCCCATCCTTTAGCCCTTCTGTTGGGCGTGAGGGTGGGGGGCCACGAACTCTCCTTCACCTCGCTGCCTCTTGAGCTTCGATTCTCCCCAGCGATCTCAACTGACAACATCACCACGAAAAAGTCCTATTCTATGGCCAGGCTCAGACGAACGTTCAGCAAGAGGGAGCAGTATGCGAGACCAAGAGATTCGTTCGGCACTGGATCAGCATTGGGCGGCGTCCGATGCTAACGATTTGGAAGCGGAGCACCTTATCTATCACGAGGACGCTGTGCTGGACTACCCGCAGTCAGGCGAGCGAACCCGCGGTCGACGCAACATACTGAACCAACGCGCGAGTCAGCCGAACCAAAAGCACTTCACTGTCCGCCGCATCATCGGCGGCGGTGATCTTTGGATCACCGAATTCATCCTGGCCTACGACGGCAAGCCGTCCTACACCGTGAGCATCATGGAGTTCAGGGACAACAAGGTTGCGCGGGAAACACAATACTTTGCCGATCCGTTCCCCGCTCCCGCATGGCGCGCTCAATGGGTCGAACGGATGGAGCCATAATCTGGCGCGAGAATTCGGGCCAGCGGCCCGCGGCAAATCTTCAAAACAAAAAGACCGGCCGAAGCCGGTCCTCTACCAGTTGACCTGACTATTTGACTCGCGTAGTGATCGTGTCGTGATGCCACACACCATGATCGCGGATGTCGTACCATCCCTGCGCATCCTGCGTTGCAGCCTCATCCGCTGCATAGTCCTGCCAGGAATTGAATCGCTGCAAGGTCAGGAACTGCCACGGACCGCCCTCTATGTGCGCAATCATCACGTTTCCTGACTGCACCTTCGAGTTTGCATTCCGCGCAGTTAACAGCTTCCCAAGTTGCTCGCGATGGCCGGGAGCGGCACGCCATGTTGCCACCACATACACCTGGCCGCTTGCCTTCCCGCTGTCCGCCGCTAGGCTCATCTCTTTCGCGAATACCTCCCAGCTCGGGCCTGCCGTGAAGGTATCTGTGTGCCACGCTCCGGTCGCAGCCGCAGCGCCTGAAGGCGCAGTGTATTGCGCAGGATCGATCGTGTACTTCTTTCCCAAATGCTCAATTACCAGGTAATCCCAATCATCTCCATCTTGATGGCGAAGAACCAGATAATGTCCCGGCATGGGAGCCTTTGCATCTTGTTGCTTCAGGTCATTCTCAAGTGCCTTGGTCTGACCTGGCGCCGCTTTCGCGAAGTGGACGTGATAAATATCGGAAGCGTCCGCCGCCTGGCTCGATTGCGCCATGGCTGAGACCGCTAATAGAAACAGGGTTACAAATACCGCTGCAACACGCTTCATCTTCTCCTCCAGAGAGAGACTTATTCCATGTTGGTGCCCGACTAATGATGCCGTGGGTATGAATGAAGGGATTTTTCAGCGCCGACTGAACGCTCTCTTCAACGATCTCTGGTGCGATTATCGTTCGACGTCGATTGATTCTTGCTCTTGCCAGTGTTCCGGAAGCAGCGACACTCCCCAGATGTTGATCGGTTCTGCCAGCTCGATGCCGCAGAGCAAAGGATCCGTTGGCGAGACGTAAACAACTCGAGCACTCGCCCGCTTACCAGTCAGGTAGGCCTGCACAGTTATTCTGTCGTCCGCTTTCAGCGGCACAGCGGTACGTATGAAAGCTCCATGCAGGTTCACCACGACCGTTTCGCCTTCGCAACTCAACGATTCAGCTTCAACTCGAATCGTCAGCGAAAGCTGCACGCGCGTACTACGTCGGTTTTCCTGAAAGGATGGCTTGTATTCCAAGATATGCTGCACAAGTTCGAACACAGCGACAGCGACGCACCGTGGTCTCAATGAGTGTGTTATGAGGAATACCCCACAGCCGGTGTTTTGTCACCAACTATAACTGCGTAGAAGCACTAAGGCTCATTCGCTCCATCGGAAACAAATCATTCAGTCGAAGGTCCTTCCTATCTCTCCATTTCGTTCCCCCAACGCAAACTTTATTTTCGGAAATTTGGCCGAACACCCCAATCCACATTGCTACTCTTAAAGTAGGGCCATTAGATGGTCACATTCGCGCTCTTTGAAATCTCGGCGGCATCTTAGGGGTCGGACCCCATCGGCATCTCCAAATCGCCCGATGGCCCGATGATCCTGCCCAATACTTGGGTATCCCGAGCACCCGAATACATTCCCTTCGGTATAACCCGGTATGCCCAGCGTAAGTGATTGATTTCAATAGTATGGGTAGGGGGAGGGGGTATACCGATATCAAGGTATCCGTAAGTTGTTGATTGGCATAGATCGACGGATCAAACCTCGCAAGTCACTGATTCCAATAGATCGACCCAAGGG
>DASTGW010000377.1:0-7719 GCA_035718705.1 Terriglobales bacterium
TCGCGAGGACCTGTGGTATCGCGATAGAAGGCTAGTGTCTGGCGGGTGATGTCACTGGCGCGTGAGACTTCATTCAGCAACATTTGCGCGTAGTGTCGCGCCTTATCGTTCAAGGAAGGGTCGGTTACCAGCAGGTACGCCAGATTAGTAACGGCCTCAAGAGGATTATTGATCTCGTGGGCGATGGTTGCGGCCATTCTTCCCGTGGCAGCTAATTTTTCCGACTGGATGAGCGCTTCCTGCGCGCGCTTAATATCGGAGATATTGCGGGCGATTTTAGAAACGCCGATGATGCGGCCAGTCGGATCCTTGATAGGAGATATCGTGAGTGAGACGTCGATGAGCTGGCCGTCTTTGGTCATGCGCCTGGTCTCGTAGTGCTCAATGCGGTTGCCAGCCCTCAAGTTGCGCAGGATCTCCGGCTCTTCGTGGTGCAGTTCCGGCGGAATGATGGTCAGCACAGAGCGGCCAATGATCTCTTCCGCGGTGTAGCCAAAGATGCGTTCGGCTCCTTTGTTCCAACTAGTGATAATGCCATCCAAATCTTTGCTGACGATCGCGTCGTCCGACGATTCGACGATGGCAGCGAGTTTCAAGCGGGCTTCGTCAGCGGCCCGTTTGTCACCGATGTCCCTGGCGACTTTCGAAGCACCGATCACTCTGCCGTTGTCGTCTCGAACAGGCGAGATGGTCAAGGAAACATCAATCAGACCACCGCTCTTATGCCTGCGCTGGGTCTCGAAATGATCAATCCGCTCACCGGCACGGAGCTTGGCAAGAATCTGCTCTTCCTGCCATTGCAAGTCCTCGGGGATAAGCGTGAGGATTGACTTACCGATGATCTCATCGGCCGTATAGCCGAAGATGCGCTCCGCAGCCCGGTTCCAGCTGGTAACGATACCGTCTAAGTTCTTGGAAACTATGGCGTCATCAGATGATTCGACGATGGAAGCCAACAAGAGCCGCGCTTCCATGAAGGGATCAAGTTTGCTGCGGGGGGTACTCGCGCTGGTCGAAGGCAAGTGCTGCTTCATTAGGAGGACAACAGATTAAAAGTTCAACGTGCATTGACGGTCAAGCAAAAAACTTTCATGAGCTGACCAAGATAAGTGAGATGCCGCCTCTGTGGCTCGCAGTTGCTCGCTGGTTTCTCCGGCGGGCGGACACCGCGCCAAAGCACATAAATGGCGACTCGATTACAAGTGCCGTTTGGCGGGCTTTGAGGACTCTATCGTACGGTTTTTCGTGATTTTCAACACCATCAGGACTTTATCGTCAACGTGAACGCCGGCCTTAGCGTAGGAACGAACATCGGCCAAAACCGCTTCTACAATCTGGTCCGCCGATTTGTGACGATGAGCCGAAACACAAGCGGAAAGACGCGCATAGCCGTACTCTTCTTCGTTTTCGTCGCAGGCCTCGGTGATGCCGTCGGTGGAGGCGACCAAAATATCTCCTGCATTAAGACTGATTGAGCCCCGGGTGTATTCGGCAGAAGGAAAGAGGCCGACAACGGTGCCACCGTCCTGCAGGAGTTCGAATTCACCTGTCTCGCCGTTGATGAGGATGGGGGGCACATGTCCGGCGTTGATGTAGTGCAAGCCGTTGCGACGGGTATCGACGAGGCCAAGAAAGATGCTCAGGTACTTCCGCGACTTGGTGTCGTTGTACATCATTTCATTCAACGACAGCGCCAGCACTTCGAGAGAATGAAGGTGCATGACAAGCGCACGAAGACTCGCCTGCAGGTTCGACATGACCAGTGCCGACGAAACTCCCTTCCCTTCCACGTCTGCAATAACCAGCAACAGCGTTTGTGGTCCGAGACTGAGAAAGTCGTAGTAGTCGCCACCGACTTCGTAACAAGGTTCGTTGACCACAGCCAGTTCAAATCCGGGTATGACGGGTGGAGCATCCGGCAGAAGGGAGCGCTGAATCCCGCGCGCCATTTCCAGTTCGCGTTCCAGGCGCTGCTTCTCCAGTGCGTCGCGGTGCAGGCGCGCATTCTCCAGCGCCATCGCCATGTGCCCGGAGAGCTTCAGCAGAAAGTCTTCGTCTTCCTTTGAGAACTTGCCGGTAATGGTCTGGTTCAGGAGTTGAATTACACCAACGATGTATCCAGCGGCGTGGCGGATGGGAACGCAGAGCAGAGACTTGGTGTGATAGCCGGTCTTCTGGTCGAAGCTGCGCTCGAAATAATCGAGCGTGTAGGCATCCTCGACATTGATGATTTCACCGGTAACGGCCACACGCCCAGCTACGCCATGACCGAAGGGCACGCGGATTTCCTGATGATCGAGTCCTTGTGCGACGAACGACCAGACCTGCTTGTTCTTGCTGTCCACCAGGAAGACGCTGCCGCGGTCGGCATTCACTTCCGTTCGCGCGATCTTCAGAATCAGCTCAAGAAGCTCGGCAAGATCGAGCGTAGAGTTCAAAAGCCGCGTTGCTTCAAATAACAATGAAAGCTGGGTGATGGTCTTTCGGTTTTCGCGATCCGCCAGGTTATGGTTCACCGTGGCGGCCGCGATATGCGAAGCCAGTTCCCACCATTGCAGCAATTCCTTATCGACGGGTTTCTGTGAATAGTTCGCGCAAACCCCGAGGAACCGATCTTTCACGATCAGCGGAAAAGCCGAGACGTGCGTGATTCCGGAACGCACTCCGAAATCGCGATCGTCAAGATCCTCGCGACCGGTGATCACGTTGTAAGCCGGCTGCTTCGAAAGGCAGACCCGTCCGATCACGGAGTCTGGCGTGCTGTAATCACGCACATGGGAGTCCTGCAATCCGGCTGCATTGGTCAAATAAGCGGAGTTAGAGGACTGGTCCCAAAGCCAGAGTTCGGAGCGAGCAGCGTCAAAATCATTGACCAGCAGCGCCGGGACTCGAGCAAACGCGTCACCCGGAAGTTCCGGACTGCCAAAAAGCGTGACGGCGTTCGCGAACGAACTGATGTAGTCGCGCTTGACCTCCGCCGACGCCGCTCCCGCGCTATCCAATCGGATCTCCTGCTGCTGAATTTCGCAAAAAGTCCGTCAAATATAAGGGGGTTTTGGCCAGCGTGTAAATAAGCAAGAGGCTGGAGGGGAAACGAGGGTGCATACACCAATAACAAAGCCCGGCTCGAGGGCCGGGCCCCGTTTCAGGAATCTTGATTAGTACAGGCGGAAGTTAACTTCGACGTTAATTTGCACGGCTACAGGCTGGCCGTCTTTACGGGCGGGCTCAAACTTCCAGGTGCGCACGGCATCCATTGCCTTCTCATCGAGGCCCAGGCCAAGCGAGCGCTGCACGCGGATATCGCGGGTACGTCCATCCGGGCCTACGACGACCCAAAGAACCACCGTGCCCTGGTACTTCGCTTTGCGGGCTTCTTCGGAGTAATCGGGATCCGGCGAGTAAACGATGCGCGGAGCAGAAACGCCGCCACCAACGCGATACGCGCCGCCGCCGATACCACCACCCCATCCAGGACCTACGCCCGGACCGCGTCCGGAGCCTACGCCGCCACCACTGCCACTACCAATGCCGCCACCAGAGCCAGTGCCGTTGGAAGGCGGGCCAAGGACCTTGGAGAGCGGGTCGCCGATGTTCGGCATATTGGCCATCTGGATCGGCGGAGCGACAACCGTCTGCTCCATGGTGAGTTTGGGGTCGTTATTGCGAATCACGACAGCAGGAGGCACGAACTGATCGCGGGCCTGCTTAGGCAGCTTGCCTTTCGGTGCCGCTAGCTTATCGCGATCTCCACCACCACCTCCGCCGCCAGAAACATCTTTCGCCGAGGGCAAGATGTAAGGACTGATGTCCACGATGCTCTGAGTGATCCTCTGCTTGATCTCTTGCTGGTGAGTGGCAACGTAATACGAGGAGTAGATCACCACAGCGGTGGCGAGAGTGTTCAGCAAATAGGACAGGACAAAGCTACGCTTGTCCACACCATACATACTGGTGTTGGTGCCGAACAGGGTCGTCAGGCCATCCCCTTGCGGGGTGGAAGCCTTTACTTCTGCTTTCTCGAGGGCAGGAGTTGACATGGTACTTGCCTGAAGTATAGACCTGTTCGCCCTCGAAAGGTTTCAGAAAAGTTGCTGGTTGGCGAATATTTCGTCCCGGACTAACACCCGTTTTTAGCGGAAAATCGACGAAAAGAACGAACCAATCTTCCCGAAAAAGCCCTTCCTCTGCTGCTTTTGAGCCGGTTTCTGTCCGGACGCCGTAATTGTCGTTGCCTTCGCACCGCCTTTGACCGGGGGCGGCAATACAACCGCCTGGGGCAAGGTTGAGTCGGAGGTTAGACGTAAGCGTCCAACGGCAAGAGCGAGTTCCAATTCGGGAGCACCAGCCTTGTAAATGAAGGGGGACTCCATCTCGAGATGGGCATTGGCGGGGTCGACGGGCTTCACGTCGGGTGCGAAAGAGTTAGGCAACGTCGGGAGTGGCAAAGGTGCCCCAAATGAACTCTGGGTGAGAACAGTTCCTGGGTGTTCAAGCGCTTTCCCGGTAGCTTCCACTTGGAATGAAGGCGGTGGCGGTGGACAGCCACATTCGGCGGGGACAAGCGGATCCGGGCTGGTGATGTGACCCGCGCGAAAGTACACCTGCTCATTGGGCTTCACCTGGTAAGTCGCGTCGCCGTTTAGCTCGTTCACAATCAGCGAAGCCGTGTTCGACGGAAGTGCTTTTACACACGAATTGCCCTGTGCATCAGCACTGATGGCGAAATGGAAGGTGCCGGGACCGGCCAGCAGGATGCGGAAGTCTGGCGTCATCACCGTGTCGGCACTGGCCGAAAGCGAGTAATGCGCTTCCATCGAACCAGTGTTCATGCCCATCAGCAGGTCCCGTCCATTGGCGGAAGACGCGACCGAAACCGTAGTCCGAGGACAGATGCGAACTTCGCCGCCGCGCTTGAGTTTCAGCAGAGCCGCGGCGTCTCCGGCCGACACAGATGACCCACTTTCAATTTGCGTACCGCCGCTGGCAAACAGGACCGACCCGCGGACGCTGGCATCGGAGGCATACATCTCCCCGATCACGGCTGATGACTGCGCCAGGCAAGGCGCTGCCGTGAGTAGTACAGCCAGAATCGTCAGATGCGAGGATCGCATTACTCACAGCATAAACAGATTCGGTAAATTCGGTAAGTTTCGAGAAGGTACTCGGGTGAGTGACAAAGGAAACGGCCGGCATTTGCCGGCCGCTGATGAGTGCTCAAGATTTTTATGCGTCTGCCAGAAATTCGTAGCGCTCGATGACAGCAGCGATGCCAACGCGTCCGGGAGATTGCGGTTCTACGCGAACGACGCGGCCTTTGCAGTGAACGCGGATGCTTTCTGTGAGCGTGATTTCAGGAGGAAGAGTAAGAGTAAATTCAATGGGAGAACCTTCGGCGATGGTGCTATCTACAAAAAATGAAATGCCCCGTGCACTCACATCTCTTGTCTGAGCTTCCCTCTGCTCACCTTCTGGAAACTTCACGGTGAGAGGAAGCCGAAGTGCGAAACGCCGCGTTGTGCGCTGTTCGCGCTGGGGTTCGGCCATCACTGAGTTTTTCCTTCCGTACTTGGGTGTAAGCATTGCGCTGCTGGCACCCTATTGTCAACAGCTTACAGTTGCCGTGCAGTTTTTTCCTACCACTATTTAGTTCAATCCAGAGTTTGAACTTTTGAACTAGAGTCCTAGAAAGTTCTTGACCAGTTGCTTGCCGTGATCGGTGAGAACGCTTTCAGGATGGAATTGAACGCCTTCGATGGGCAGGCGTTTGTGGCGAAGCCCCATGATCACGCGGTTGCCGTCCGCGTCGCGGGTTGAAGCGCTCACCTCGAGCTCGGGGGGAAGCTTATCTTCACTCACCACGAGTGAGTGATAGCGAGTGGCTTTCATTGGCGAGGGGACGTCTTTGAAGATAGTGCGACCGTCATGCTCGACCATGCTGGTCTTGCCATGCATGAGATTTTTGGCGCGGACCACTTCCCCGCCGAATGCAGCACCGATGGCCTGGTGTCCGAGGCATACGCCGAGCAGAGGAGTCTTTCCCGCGAAATGCTTAATGAGCTGGATGCTGATGCCGGCGTCTTGCGGCGTGCACGGGCCGGGAGAAATCAATATTTTTTGCGGATTCAACGAATCGATCTCGGCCAGCGTGACCTGATCGTTACGACGGACGACGATCTGTTCCCCCAGCTCGCCAAGGTATTGGACGAGGTTGTAAGTGAAGGAGTCGTAATTGTCGAGAACGAAAACCATGAATTTACATGACATTATCGCATTAAGGGCTGCTTCTGATTTATCACGTGGAACCGTGACCGATGGTCTGGCAAGACGGGAAGTCGCTTCTTAGGATTCTGGCGGGGACTGGGAAGAAAGGATTTCGGCATGAAGAAATTCGCACTCTCCCTGACGATAGTGTTGTTGGCCGCCCTCTTCCTACCGTGCTTCGCTTCGGCAACCAAGACACTCGACAACCTTCAGACTGCCTTCAATGGGGAAAGTAATGCGAATGCGCGTTACCTCGCGTTCGCAAAGAAAGCGGACGAGGAAGGTTACAAGCAAGCAGCAAGCCTTTTCCGGGCCGCTGCCAGGGCAGAAGAGATTCACGCGCAAAATCACGCGGTAGTGATCAAGAAACTCGGCGGCGTACCGCAGGCCAAGATCGAAACTCCGGTTGTGAAGAACACCGGCGACAACCTGGTGGTTGCGATGAAGGGCGAGATCTACGAGCGCGACGTGATGTATCCCGACTTCATCAAGCAGGCGCGAATGGAACAAAACACTGCGGCGCTGGAGACCTTCAACTACGCTAAGACGGCCGAAGCCGATCACGCGAAACTTTACACCCATGCGAAAGATAATCTCGCACAGATGAAGACCGCGGGCGTGAAGTACTACGTTTGCACGATCTGCGGATTTACAACTCCCAAGATCGATTTCGAAAAGTGTCCCTCGTGCTTCAATCCGAAAGAGAAGTACGTTCCTGTTGCCTAGTACTCATCCTTAGTGGGCCGATCGCCGCGGCCCACTTGCTTCATCCGATCCAGGAGGACCTCATGATTCAACTTCCACCTATTCCGGCGTGGGAAGGACTGCATCCATTGGTAATTCACTTCCCTATCGTCCTATTGATCGTTGCCCCACTGTTCATCGCGATCGGAGCGGTGCTCCCCGCACGCTACAGCAGGAACTTTTTCGTCTCGGCATTAATCCTGATGATATTGGGAACGGTCTCTGCGTTCGTCGCCATCGAAACGGGAGAAGCCGCAGGAAAGATCGCCTCGCGCACACCTGAGATCAACCGCATCCTCGAGCATCATGAACAGTTAGCGGAGCAAACAAGGCTGGCTTTCACCATACTCAACCTGGTGTTCGCTACCTTATTGGTGGTACCTCGGGTTTTAAGGCGCGAAAATCGAATTACGACAACGGTCCTGCCCATTGCTTTTCTGATCTTTTACGCTGGAGGGGTGCTTACGCTCGCGAATACGGCACACAACGGAGGCAGGCTGGTCCACGAGTTCGGGGTGCAATCCCTGGTTGCGCCGACCCCGGGAGAAATTGGGCAGACAGGCGAATAGGATTATTCGCCCTTACGAGCGATCTCGACTGCTCGCAGCACAGCCGCTGCTTTATTCAGGCACTCCTCGTATTCGCGGGCGGGATCGGAGTCAGCGACGATACCTGCGCCTGCCTGGACATAAGCCTTCGCGCCCTTCATGA
>DASTGW010000378.1:0-3754 GCA_035718705.1 Terriglobales bacterium
GTCAGAATCTCGATGACCATCTCGATCACTTCGGCATCGACGAATGGCGATTCCGATCCGATAGCTTCCGCGCCGATCTGAAAGAACTGCCGATAACGTCCCTTCTGCGGCCGCTCGCGACGGAACATCGGCCCGATGTAATAAAGCTTCTGCACACCCGGCCGCTGGTCGAGCCGGTGTTCAATGTAAGCGCGAATCACTGATGCGGTGTTCTCGGGCCGCAGCGTCACGGAGGTGCCATCGCGGTCTTCGAACGTGTACATTTCTTTCGAAACGATGTCGGTCTCTTCCCCAACGCTGCGCGCGAAAAGCTGCGTATCTTCGAAGATGGGCGTGCGAATCTCCTGTAAGTTGTAAGCGCGGAAGACGTCACGCGCAGCAGCTTCGACGAAGTTCCACAGCGCCGTTTCGGGCGGCAAAAGATCGCGGGTTCCTCGGATAGCTTTAATCACAGTTTTCAGTACCCAGTATTCAGTTTCCAGCAATCATCATGCTTCTACTCTGAATTCGCTGGCTGTTGCAGGCATTCTTCGTGCCACGTGCCAGGAACATCATCGAGCCAGTACATCACATCTCCCCCGTAGTAGAAGCCAATGTTCCTCACCTGGGCGATTGCGCCTGCATAAGACAGCTGCTTGTCCACGAGCGGATCGTGATCTTTCCGTCGTTGGCGAAAATCTTGCAGAAACTCAAGCGGCTTTACTTGAACGCGCGTGCCCTGAGGAAACAAAGCAGTTTGGCCAGGCATTATTTTGTCGTCTCTTTCAGATACTGCTCTTTGTAGCCCAGGTAATTACGGCCGTACGTCAAGATCGAAGCCTTCTCTTCGTTGCTCAGCTCGCGCTTCGCCTTTCCCGGGGAGCCAAGCACAAGAGATCCTGGCTCAATTACGGTTCCCTCAGTGATGAGCGTTCCGGCTCCGATGATGCAGTCTGATCCGACGCGTGCGCCGTTCAGGATTACGGCTCCCATGCCGATGAGGCAGCGGTCTCCGATAACGCATCCGTGCAGCGTGACCGAATGGCCGACGGTGACCCAATCTCCAAGGATGACCGGCCACTTGCCGAGCATGCCGTGAAGCACGGAGCAGTCTTGCACGTTGGAATTCGCGCCGATGCGGATTGAATGTACGTCGCCGCGTACGACGGCGCACATCCAGATGCTGGAGTTTTCGCCTAGTTCGACATCGCCAATCACCTGCGCCGAGTCATCCACGTAGCATCCTGCGGCAATCTTCGGCAGCACACCTTTATACGGACGGATCAAAGGTCACACCTCGACCTTTGAACATATCACGCTCGCGTGTGACCGCACAGTATGGACGGGTGAATTGGAGCAGCGCGTGCAAGGGGTTTCGAGGCGGGAAGAGAAGTGTGCAACTTCCCAAGTCATTTGCGGCGTTGGTACTGACGGGGAGCGGCTCAAGCTGTAATTCTGCGGATTCATCTCGGAGTCCCGCATGTCGCTTCGTCAACGACTGTTCATTCGCAGATTTCTATTCAGCCTCTGGCTGGGGTTGATCGTCTGGGTGTTCGCATTTCAACTTAGACTTTTCGCGCAGGAGGCGGCAACCGGGTCGATCCGCGGAATGGTAGTCGATCAGGCGCGAGCGCGGGTGCCAATGGCGCGCGTGATCCTTAAGGAACAGGCCACCGGAATTCGCCGCGGAACCATGACAGACGTGGACGGCGTGTTTCGGGCGCGGTTCCTTCCGGTTGGAACTTACGATCTGAAAGTTGAGGCGCAGGGAATGGCGCCTCTGGACGTGACCGGTGTTGTAGTGGAATTAGGTTCAGAGGCAGAACTGAAACTGATACTGAAAGTTCAGGCCGCAACCGAAGAAATAACCGTCCAGGAAAAAGCTCCGGAAGTTCAGACACGCTCTGCTGAGAACGCGCAGGTCATCGGGCAGAATGCGATTGCCGATCTTCCTTTGAATGGACGGCGCTTCAGCGATCTCGCTCTGCTGGTGCCTGGAGCGGTGGCCGATCCTCGCGGAATGACGTCTGGCTCTACCGGCGATCTTTCCTCCGGAGGGATTCGCGGGTTTCAGACGAGCTACCTGGTCGATGGTGCCGATCACAACAACAATTTTTACGCGCAGGCGCGTGGGCGCTATCGTGCGCCGTATCAGTTCTCCAACGAGGTAGTGCAGGAGTTCCGCGTAAACACGAATAATTATGGAGCGGAGTTGGGGCGTGCGGGTGCGGCGGTCATTAACGTCGTTACGAAATCAGGATCGAATGAGTTTCACGGCAAGGCGTTCTACTACCTGCGGGACAGCAGCGTGGCGGCGCAGCATCCGGGAGTAGGGTTTCAGCCGGAAGAGAGGCAGCATCAATTCGGGGCGACATTAGGCGGGCCGATACGGAGGAACCGGGCGTTTTTCTATGCCGGATTCGATCAGCATATTTTTCATCTACCGGCGGTAGTCAGGTTCGATGATGGGTCGGCGAAACTAGTTCCGACGGCCGCGGATTACGAAGTCAGCGATCATGCGCTCGTCGATTTGGCGGCTTCGGCTTTGAACTCAATGGCGGGGACCTTCGATTCGCAACAGATGGGGAACACGGGGTTTGCGAAGCTTGATGTCGTTCTGTCGCCGAAGAACCTGCTGTCGCTGCGCTTGAATATGTCCCGGTATTACGGCGACAACAACGTTTATTTCGATCCTTCGAGTCCGATTACTCATTACGCGGTGAGTGAGAACGGTAGTGAGGATGTAAGAACGACGAGCAGCACTATGTCGTTGATCAGCGGCATCACTCCGAAGCTGACGAACAATGTCCGCATTCAGTTTTCGCGCGACTGGCAGGATTCGGATCCCAATGCAGCGTACGCGAGAACGTCAGTGGAGGGAGTCATCGAGGGGTTTGGGCGGTCGCTGATCATGCCGCGCTCCACGCATGAGACGAAGGTGCATGTCGCTGAAAGCTTGAGTTTCGACACGCGCCAGCACAACTTCAAGTTCGGCGGTGACATGATCGCGACGCGCATCTTCAACTACTTCCCTCTGCAGTTCGGCGGCGGATACCAGTTTCGGACGATCAAGGTGAATCCGTTCACGTTCCAGCCGGAACTGGCGGGAATGGAACTGACGCCGCTGCGAGCGTATGCGCATCTTGTGCCGCGTTACTACATGCAGAACTTCGGGTGTTCCGAATCGCATCCGGATACGACTGAATACGCCTTGTTCGCGCAGGATTCGTTTCGCTTTCATGATCTCGGTGTGACACTGGGGTTGCGATATGACCTGCAGCGATTCCGAGCGGATCGTCTGGTTTCGAATCCGCTGTTCGCGGCTTCGGGTAGAGTGCCGCAAGACACGAACAACATCGCACCGCGCATTGGCTTCGCTTACGCTCTCGGGGAAGATCGTCCGTTGATGGTTCGCGGCGGGTGGGGGCTGTTCTATACGCGAATTCCATCGATCTACAACTCGGCGGTCGAGACTGATAACGGCTTGAACCGGTTGCATCTCTTTCTCGACAACGCGGATTTCTATGATCACAAGGTGTTTCCTGCTTATCCAAAAGCAGCGGCGGATTGTCCTGTCAGTTCGACAGTCTGTGCAGCTCCGGCCAGTGTTGCGGGGAGTCTGACGAGTGAGATCGCGGCGTTCAGTCCGACGTTTCAGACGCCGTTCGTTCAGCAGGCGAGCCTGAGTGTGGAGAAGGAAGTAGCTGAGCGTTTGCATCTGAATGTTTCTTATCTCTACACGCATGGGGAACACTTGATTCGAGCGCGGGACGTG
>DASTGW010000379.1:0-3893 GCA_035718705.1 Terriglobales bacterium
GAGAAGTACGGCAGGCTCCCTGGGTGACCTACCGATCATCGTGCTCGCGCGCGAGCATGGCGGTTACGGCGACGATCTTGATTTGTCCGCCGAACAACTTGAGGTCGCTCGCAAGAAAGGCCAAGCCGATCTCGCAGCTCTCTCTTCCCGCGGCAAACTCCAGTTCGTCACTGGCGGCCACGACATCGAGATGGACAATCCAAAGGCAGTTGTCGATGCGATTCGCGAACTTGTGACTGCATCACGAAAGAAGTAGTCACTTCCGCATTTGCTTCGTCAGACCGATCAGGTTTTCCAGCAGCTGCGAGATCAGCTTTTTCGTTTTTTCGTCTGTGAGATTTCCCTCCGCATCGAACTTCTGCGAAGCCGGCCCAATCAACACCTCCGGCTGCTGCACCGGCTGGATGTTGAGAAATACAAAACTCTGCCGCAAGTGGTACTGCGCCCGCACTGTGCCATACGCACCCGCTGATGCGCCCATGATCGCCGCTGGCTTTCCGTTCCAGGCACTGTCGCCATAGGGACGTGATGCCCAGTCGATCGCATTCTTCAGTACACCGGGAATGGAGTAGTTGTATTCGGGTGTGGCGAACAAAATGGCGTCTGCTTCACGAATCTTTTTCTTGAATTCGACCACCCGCTCCGGCGGAGTTCTTTCTTCATCTTCGTTGAACGAAGGAATCCCGTGCAGGTCGAAGATCTCAATTTCAGCATCGGCGGGAACCAGTTTCTGTGCGGCTTTCAGAGCCGAAAGGTTATAGGAGGCTTTTCGCAGACTGCCCGGAACCCCAAGTATCTTTAGCTTGCTCATTCCATTTCTCCGAGTAACGGTGACAAGGTAAAGATGCTCGCCAGAATTTGCCAGTTTCAGAACTATTTTTATGTTAAAACATTTTTGGTTTTATGCCACAAATTCAGCCCAAGCGCCGAAGAACCTCAGTCCCCAAAACTTACGGAAGTCCCATGTTCCCGCACGATGAGAATGCCAGTGACTACGGCGCTCAGAAGCATCAGGACTCGAATCAACGAACCAACCCGCAACGTGGGATCGCCAACTGTGACGCGCAAGAAACCGACGCTGGCACTGGTCGCACAGAACAGAAAGTAAAGCCGCTCAAGGCCAGCGCGCGAAAACTTCACCAGCACCCATAGGACAGCCGATACCACTGAGTAAATGGCCGTCATCGCCAACGGTCCAGCCAGGTGTCCTGGTTGCGCCGCGACAAGTGCCTTCGGCTGCTGTGCTGACGCGAATTGGTATGTGGCGAGCAATCCGAATGCGATCGCGTGAATGAGCGCGATCACCGCCCGTTTGCGGTGAATCAGGATGGAGTAGCGGTTCATCTGGCTGATTTCGAGTCTATCGACCAGCAGTCACGGCAGGCTGTGACGCATGACCTGAAGTCTAGGGATGTAAGAAATCACGCAACCGGTGGAAATAGCGGGCGAACCGGTGTGGGCTGCGGGCACCTTTGACTCCCAGCACCTTGTACACCCGACCAAGGACAGCGGCACCGTCGGACATCTCCGGTTCCGCGCAGCAGTCGCCCTGCGTAATGAGTTTCCCATCCACGCATCGCTGCAGCCGATGAAGGCGAAGTCCATCTTCGGTATCGACTAAAAGCACGTCGCCCTTGCGAACGTCCTTATGCTCTACCAGAACCGCCTCCCCGTCACGAATTGCGGGGAACATACTTCGTCCGCGGACGAGAAATCGAATCGATATCCCCTTGGCCAGAAGCGATCGCGAAAGCTCACGGAACAGCTTGGAGTCCTGCCGAATTTCAGACCGCACAGGCAGCCTCCAGAAATTCGATGACATTGACGTCGGGAACAAACCGCAGGATTTGTGTCGGAACGTTCTGCACTATGTCCTTCAGGAAAGACAGCGTGAATTCCAGTGCCTCCGCCCGATACCACGGCACAAAGCTTCGCGCGAAGAGCTCCGCGGCCGCCTGGGATGTAGAAAGAGAAATCAGCTCGTTCGTGGGACCATGCTGGATAAGAAAAATGCCCTTCAGCTTGGCGTTCGAGTTCGACGCCAGTCCAGCTTCTCCGTGCCACGGCGTTCCATGGAGAAGAAATGAGTTCCCTTCGCGCGTAATGATGTTCCGGTCATCGCTGAGAATGCACGCCTTCCGCTCCTTCACCCACAACTTTCCGATTGTGCTTTTGCCAGCACCGCTATGGCCTACGAACAAGAAGGCCCTGCCATCGTGGGTGGCCATTCCACAAGAATGCAGTTCCACTCCATGTCCCAATCCGAGGCGGTGCATCATGGCCAATTCATCCAGCGGATATTCAAGAGGGTAATAGGACTTCTCCTGGGCGATCATGTCGCGGTTGAGAAGAATCTCACCCTCGCTGAAATCGCGGCTGAAGATGGCACGTTTATAAGGCGCGGGACCAAACTTCGGGCTCTGGAAGTCGAAGACGTGCGGCTCCCCTTCGTAGGCACGCCACAGGCCGGCGTCGAACAGCACTCCCCCAGCATCCGGGAAGTTCTCAGCCCATCGCACGCGAATGATCGAATCCGGTTCGCGTCTGTCCTGAGAAAGGAACTCGCTGGTGCGGGGGTCGGTACAAAGTTCGAGGTCTTCGCATTCGTGTACCAGCCGCCACTTCACATTCGCGAAGGTGAGATCAAGAGACGCGGTTGCAGCGACGCGCGACGAATGCGATCCTCCGCCGTGCGTCTTGAAAATCATCAGGAACCTTGGGTTCTACATTGGGTGGAATTACAGCTGTTCCCTACCGGACCGGCCGAGCCCGGAATCTTGCAGGCTCCAAGCACCGCTTCCTCTGGTCGCAAGCTTACCTTGGTTAGCTGCGGAGGCTCGTAGGGCTTTTTCGTCTTAGGCTCTTCGCTCATTCACTCCATCCTCACACTCAAACTAGTGGCTGCAACCACCGGACTGGCAACTCGCGCCTCCGGCATTCAACACGGGCAGCAAAACTCGATCCGGCACCGGCAGCTGTTCCATGATCGATGGAAGTTCGTCCGCCAGCCGCTTCAGTTCTTCGTAGCTCCCACCGCTCGCGCAGCATTCGCACTTTCCGTGAGCGGGCACTTCTTCTCCCAGGGCCATTACTCGCAGGTGCGCAATCTCGCACAAGAAATCGACCGGCGATTCCGGATCCGCATTCTCCAATGTGCCATTCGCCGGACACATTCCGCACAGCGATTGAATCCGGCACTCCTGGCATTTCGAAGGTCGCGTGCGTTTTGTGTCTCGGGTGTCCTGCAGGATCGTGCTCCATCCCTTCATCAACCCGCCGTTGCGAACGTTGTAGTCGAGAGGCTGCGAGATAACGCAGATGCTGATGTTTCCGTACGGATCGACAGCGCACGAACGAACTCCGCCACCGCAGAAGTACAAGTCCTCAGCCGGCGGAGGCTCATTGACACGGTCGTGTTCCAGCAGACGCCGGTATTCCATTTTGCGCGCTGGGTCTACGTAATCGAAAGCCACCACCTCCGCAGCCGAAAGCCGCACTCCAAGCGGACTTTGCGAGCAATCAATGCGCGGATTGATTTGCGCGTCAAACTTAAACTCCGCTCCAAGCTCCGCCGCGAAGCGCTGCATCTCCAGGACCTCATGCTTGTTGATCGAGGTTGGGACGGTCTTCAGTTTCAGCGGCAGTTTGCGGTCAAGCAAAAGCTGAATCCCGCGAAGACAACGGTCGTACGAACCCGGCTGTTGCGTCAATCTCTCGTAAGTCTCGCGCGTGCGGCCGTACAACGTGATCTCAATCGCGAACGGCGGGTACTCAGCCAGATGGTCTGCAATCGCTGGTGTCAGCACCGTCCCATTCGTGAAAATCGTGATCAGGAAGCCTTTATGCTTGGCATAGGTGTAGATGTCGAGGAAGTCTTTCCGGGCAAACGGTTC
>DASTGW010000380.1:0-2177 GCA_035718705.1 Terriglobales bacterium
ATCCACAAAGTAGACGTTGCGGTGCTGGGCTACGACTTGAAGGACGCGCTTTTCGGGGCCGAAGACCCGATCGGGAAAGAAGTGCAGGTTGCCGGAGTGACGTACCAGGTGATCGGAATCCTGGAGAAACGCAAAGGCACGCTCATGCACGACGATTCGGCCGACAAACAGGTTACCGTTCCCTACGAGTCATATCGCAGGCATCACCCGGCCGACGATGAACATTTCGTGGGGGCGCAGGCTTATCCGGGAATGAAGGCTGAAGCCGAAGACGAAGCCCGCGGCATCTTGCGGCGTCGCCGCAATGTTGCTTACGACAAGCCCGACAACTTCGGCATCTCCAGCGCCGAACAGGTGGCTGACCAGTTCCGCCAGATCATGAGCATGGTTGCACTGATGATCGTGGTGATCAGTTCGATTGGATTGCTGATCGGCGGCGTCGGCGTGATGAACATCATGCTGATGTCTGTAACGGAACGCACGCGCGAGATCGGCGTGAGAAAAGCGATCGGGGCAAGAAGAAGAGATGTGATCAGGCAATTCCTGACCGAAGCAGTGACGCTGACTTCAGCTGGAGGAATTATCGGCATCATCATCGCGACGATGATCAGCCTGCTGCTGCAGAAGGTGCTGCACTTCCCATCGTCGATTCCGCCATGGGCGATTATGTTGGGCGTTGGCGTATCAATGGGCATTGGCTTGTTCTTTGGCATGTATCCGGCGGTGAAGGCGGCGAGGCTGGATCCGGTGGAAGCGCTGAGATACGAGTAGGGCAGAGCCGAGTTGTGATTTTTGATTGGTGATTTGTGAATGAGAGCTCAACCGACTGGTTGGGCTTTTTGTTTTGTGAACTCGGGCGCAACTCGTCGGGATAACAAGCGATCTTTGTTAGTATTTTCATAGGACCAATGCCTTCTCGTTATGCCAAGTGGATGTACGAATGGGAGACGCGGCTTACTACGCGGGACACGAATCGCGTGGTGCGCCCGTTTGACTGGGGACTAGAGTGGACGCATGATTTTCCAGGCGTAAACGGCAACTATGGATCATCTTCGGGCGATCTTGAGACCTACTTCCATAAATTGAACGATCACATCGTCGCCCACAGTGACGAGTTCTATTCCTACCTCAGGCCGAGTGACTACCGGTTGGAAGAGCGCAAAGCTCTGCGTCACGGGACCGGCGCGAATGCGTTGCCAGATCCAGAGAATCCGGAGACAGCTCAGTTTCTACGGTTCACATCGCCGGTAAAGACGCCCTATCCCGAAAACGACACGGCGAACGCGCGGTGGTTTCCGGCAAAGAAGCCGAATGGCTGCGCGATGGTGTTGTTGCCGCAGTGGAACTCCGATGCCTTCGGACACAACGCGCTGGCGCAAATCTTCAACCGCTTCGGCGTCTCATGCCTGCGCATGAGCAAGCCGTACCACGACGTTCGCAGACCGGCGGAGATCGAGCGCGCGGACTATGCGGTCTCGGCGAACATTGGACGAACTCTATCTGCCGCGCGACAAGGCGTGATTGACGTCCGCTGCTGCCTGGACTGGTTGGAATCGCAAGGCTACAAGGACTTCGGCATTCTCGGCACGAGCCTGGGATCGTGTTATGCATTCATCGCCAGTGCACATGACAGGCGCCTTCGGGTGAACGCCTTCAATCATGCTTCAACGTACTTCGCGGACGTGGTGTGGACTGGACAATCGACAAGGCATATACGCGAAGGCATCGAGCACGAGATCACGCTCGAGAGCTTGCGACATGCGTGGCTCGGGATCAGTCCGATGGCGTACTTTGATAAATTCGCACGCTGGCCCAAGAAATCGCTCATCGTTTACGCGAAGTATGATTTGACGTTTCTGCCGGAGTTCTCAAAGCAGACTGTTGCCGAGTTCAAGAAGTGGAATCTGGATGCGAAAGTGGCGATACTGCCTTGCGGCCATTACACGACGGGCGAAACGCCGTATAAATACATGGACGCGTGGCACCTGTCGAAATTTGTGCGGAATGCATTTCTATCAAGATAGGTTAGTCTTAGGAGACCTCACCACCAATGCTCCGCGTGCTCTCGTTCCTCTTGGTTGTAATCGTGAATAGCTGCACATTGGCTGCGCAGGTGACAGACAGTAAAGTCGCCGCTGACTCAATCAAACAGCTTCGAAAATTCGGCCCTTTCGACT
>DASTGW010000381.1:0-4238 GCA_035718705.1 Terriglobales bacterium
AGTCCCAATCCGAGATGTCCGAAGTCGTTCTCCCCAACGACGCCAATCCGCTCAACGCCCTGCTCGGCGGACGCCTCATGCACTGGATCGACGTCGCCGGCGCCCTCGCCGCTCACCGACACGCGCGCAGCTATGTCGTCACCGCCTCCATCGATCACATGGACTTCCTCACGCCCGTGCACGTAGGCGATCTCGTCATCCTGCGCTCAACCGTGAACCGCGCGTTCAACACGTCAATGGAAGTGGGAGTAAAGGCTTTCGTCGAGAACTACATCACGGGCGAGAACCGCGTCGTCTCCACGGCCTACCTGACCTTCGTAGCCGTCGATCGTCACGGACGTCGTCGCGCAGTTCCGCCACTTGTCCCTGAAACAGAAGAAGAGAAGCGCCGTTTTGAAGACGCCGGACGCCGCCGTGAGCACCGCACTGCCGAACGCGCCCGCAAGGCAAACACCGGCGGCCAGGGAATCGTTTAGGCCGCGTTTCCTTCGGGATCTACGCTGGTCGTCTGTGCCGAAGGCTCAATCGTATTCGGGATACAGGGTTGATCGTCAGAAGGATTGATCAACCCGCAGCGGCTGCAAACGAACATGCCATCCGATTCCCGCAACATCGCCTGATGATGTATTAGTTCCATGCCAGTTTGGATGCGGGTTCTTTCATCCAAGCGCGCCTTCACGCTTTATGTAAGGGCCGCCCCAAGCGAGTCGGCCCTCTCTGTTTCGCTGAAGTCATCGGTCATGTCCCCTCACTTTGCTCATGGCCGATCCAATTGCACTGCTTTTGCTGCTTGGGCCTCTCCGTAATCCCATAACAATATTGTCTTTGCCTAAATCAACTACCTTGCCATCTCCAATTCCCATCACCAGGCAGTGACTCGTGTGCTCTCCTAGATATACGGCGGTGTCCGTGACACGGCTGAAGTTATTTCCCAAGACCATACAGTGAGTTCCATCCATGAAGGTGCCCTCCATCCGGACCCCGTTGGTCGCTACGAACTTGTTGTTCTTGATGAATATTCCCGTCTCACTTGTGCCGCAATTTGAATCCCCGCCGAGACAGTTGTCATACATGATGAACCCAAAGGTTCCGCTAACCTCATTGTGAGAGAAGTCGTAGAACGAGTTCTTCAGATCTTCAATATCGGATCCGTAGTACACGTTTTTCGATCTGTTCCCTGTGATGAGCACCTTGGCGTTCAGCACGTTTGATACCGGCGCCGAAGAAGCCATTCCCTCAAACTCTGAGTCCGTGACCGCGAATGTGCCCTGCAGCGGTAAGAGATCAGGCCCGGAGAAGCCTTCGTAGAAGATTCCGTTGTAGATGTTGTACCCATACAACGGATCATCTGTAACTTCCCCTTTGATCCTCACCCGGTGAAACGACGCGTTCGCCTCGCGATACCCCTTGCCGGAATCCGATCCCAGAATTACCACCGGTCCTGCCAACGACGTGATCCCATGCCCCAACCAATTTCTTATTCCGAAAATCGACCAGTCTGTTGCTGGCGCCGAGCCCACAATCTGAAATGTAAGATCCATTACTCGGTAGTCGCCACCCAGCAATACCAGCAAGTACGGCAGCGCGAAGCTTTGTGAATCTGTCGGCACCATGTAGCAATCATCCGGGGTAACATAGATCGAGGTGTTCGGGTTGCGCACCACGGTCGCATTCATCCCCTTTCCGCGCAATGTCCCCACGAACCCGTCAACCACGATGCGCCCTGTAATGTAAGTGCCTCTCAACAACTGAATCGTCGCTCCCGGAATCTTCTTTCCCATCTCAAACGCACACTGCAAGTTTTGGGTGTCGTCATCATTGGTGGGAAGAACGGTTATCACCCATCCTGACTGGTGCACATAAGCAGAGGGACAACTTGCCAGGCTGATCCCACTGGCTATAAGCAAAAGCATAATTACGAAGAAAGCTTTGATTTTCATAGCAACCTCCTCTGCCGGGCGAAGGCTCGCCTTGCAGCGTCGCGACTTTGCGCCAATCACCCCCGAAGGTCAATGAATCGCCCCTGAATCCCACATGATTTACTTACTCTTTCCCAGACAGGCACTTACAAACTCAAATGATCGCGTTCACTCCTTTCCACCCTCCCCTACCGGTGCTAAAGTCGCGACGAGGAGCCATGGCGGTGCCTGGAAGCTCTTCCAAGCCGTCGGTCATTCGCTTCGGATTATTCGAGCTCGATCTGCGCAGTCGCCGTCTAGCCAAGCAAGGTAGGCTTATCCGCCTTCAAGGACAACCGCTTCAGCTCTTGGAACTCCTCCTCCAAAAGCCTCACGAACTCGTAACTCGAGAAGAGATCCGGCAGAGTCTTTGGCCGGGCGACACCTTCGTGGAATTTGATGACAGCGTTAACCACGCCGTACGCAAGCTCCGCGAAGCCCTTGGCGATACAGCAGAGAAGGCGTGCTTCGTTGAAACCGTTCCCCGTCTCGGATATCGCTTCATTGCGCCTGTACAGTTGCCAAACGATGAGGCTAGACCTCCGAAGATCCATTGGCGATGGTCTGGTTTCCTACTCTGGTGTTCGGTAGTTGGTTCTGTGGCGCTGATTTCAACCGTGGTCGCTGTGCGGATTTTGCGTGTGCGGCCAGTTGCCGTTCACGCCATCGCTGTATTGCCCCTTCAGAATCTATCCGGGGATCCCGGACAGGAATACTTCTCTGACGGCATAACCGAGGCCATTATTACCGAGCTGGGAAGATCCCGCGGCATCCGGGTTATTTCGCATCAGTCCGTGATGCGTTTCAAGGGGGACGGAAAGTCACTTCCGCAGATTGCGCGTGAGCTTGGAACCGACGCATTGGTGGAAGGCGGCGTCGTGCGCAGCGGGAATCGAGTTCGAATCACCGCCCAACTTGTCGCTGCCAATCCCGAGCGCCACCTCTGGGCCTCCAGCTATGAGAGCAACGCCGCTGACATCCTGAGCCTGCAGCGGGAAGTGGCTCATGCAATCGCGCGCGAAATCCGCGCGTCACTCAGTGTTTCCGATTTCCAAAAATCAGGCATCGACCCTCACGCCTATGAGCTATATCTGCGCGGTCGCGAACAGTTGAACAGCTTCAACTTCGTCCTCGCGGCAGGATACCTGGAGCAGGCGGTCTCCCTTGCTCCGGATTACGCCCCCGGTCATTCCAGTCTCGCCATCGCCTACGATCAACTCGGCTTTCTCGGGGGCATGTCGCCGGCGATGGCGGCGGAGAAAGCCAGGCAGGCTGCCGGGCGAGCGCTTACGCTTGATCCCCAGAATGCTGAGGCACACACCGCCGCCGCGTTTGCCCGCTTTATCTTCGATTGGGATTGGGCCGGGCCCGACCGCGACTTCCGCCGGGCGATCGAGTTGAACCCAAATAGTCCCGATGCCCACCTTCTATATTCGATTTATCTCACCCTCAATGGCCGTTTCGACCAAGCTATTGGGGAAAATCAAACGGCAATCTCTCTCGATCCTCTCAACCCGTTTGTGAACTTCAACCTTGGCTGGACCTATGCGATGGCGAAGCGAACATCGGATGGTATCGCCTTCATGCACCGCTTGCAGCAAAGCAACCCCGAGTTTCAGTTTTCCCACCACCACCTCGCATATTTGTATGCACTCGAGGGTAAATGTGCTGAAGCGCTGGCTGAGACAGAAGATCACGAAGGGATCGATTCTGCTTTTCAATACGCGAAGTGCGGCAGACGAAAAGACGCTCTTCGCCTTCTGCGCCGCGCTCAGACGGAAGTAACAGCCGGTACACTCGACGCCACCTACCCAGCCTGGATCAACGCCGTGCTCGGAAACCCCGACGAAGCCTTTCGCGACCTCGATCACGCTATCAGCGAACGAGCCACCCAGATAGTTTTCATCAAAGTGATGCCGGAAATTGATAGTTTGCGCTCCGATCCGCGATTTGAGCAGGTACTCAATCGCGCCCATGTGAAGTAGTTTATTGACCATCCACAAAAAGGCCTAAAAGGAAGTGGCGGACCCTTTGGTCCGCCACTTCGTCCATCGTCCTTCGTACTCGCTTTATCTTTGCACAGCCATCGCCACCGCGTTCCCGCCGCCCAAGCACAGCGCTGCAATTCCCTTGTGCACGTCGCGCCGGATCATCTCGTAAATCAGGGTCACCAGCACTCGCGCGCCGCTTGCACCGATCGGATGCCCCAGTGCTACCGCTCCGCCATTGACGTTCACCTTGCTCACATCTAGCCCAAGCTCCTGCGTCACGCCCAGCGCC
>DASTGW010000382.1:0-10958 GCA_035718705.1 Terriglobales bacterium
CCACATGCCGGCGCTCGTGTCCTACCGTGATGTAGAACAATGCCCGTGCGCTCACCGGCTTGTTGCTGGCCGTGCCGATCCGCTGCATCGCCTCGGGCGTGAGACTCTTGGCAAGCGCAATCGTCGCCCGTCGCAAAGAAGAGTATTCGTCGATCAAGTCCGTCCAGAGTCGCGCATTCGAGTTGGCGGTTGCGACAAAGTCGTCCTGCTCAAAGCCGGGCAAAGGCGTCTTGTCTCCGCGTGCGATCCGCATTGCCCGATACGAAAACACGCGTTCGCCGTCGCAGAGATGGCCCAGCGTTTCTTTCAACGTCCACTTGGTGGTGCCGTGAAATTTGATGGCCTGGTCTTCATCGAAGGCCCGCAGGACCTCGAGCGTGTACTTCGTTGAAGCCTCGAGTGCAGCCACGATGTCTTCTTCCGGTACGCGGCCGACATAGTCGGCGTAGAACGCGGCATATTCCTTTTCGGCCACAGGACGGTTGCTCATGCGCCTACAGATGAGAGCCTCGGCTCCAAGGCTTCAGAGATTCTGACGCGAATCGTGTGCGGAATCTTGTGCAATTCTTCGAGCAGTGCCCGGTCGATGGACTGGTTGATGTCGTAGATCGCATAGCCGAGTTGCCCCCGAGTATCCAGCACCTGGCGCTCGATGTTGATTCCACGTTTGGCTAGCACCTCGTTGATGTGCAGCAACATGCCCGGCATATTACTGTGGAGGTGCATCAGGCGATGATTGCCGGGTGTCAGCTCGAGTTGGCAATGTGGGAAGTTCACGCTCAGCGTACTGGTGCCCGTGCGAACGTAATCAAGCAAGCGTGACGATACGAAGCTGCCGATGTTCTCCTGCGCCTCTTCCGTCGAGCCACCGATGTGCGGTGTAAGAATGACGTTCGGCAGGTTCTGCAGCGGACTGGCGAACGGCTGGTTGTTCTCCGGCTCCGATGGAAATACGTCCACGGACGCTCCAGATAACTTGCCGCTCCGCAGTGCTTCTGCCAGCGCTTCGTGGTCCACAATTGATCCGCGCGCCAGGTTCAGCAGGCACGCCCCGTCCTTCATCATCGCGATCTTTTCCACGTCGAAGAAATTGCGATTGGTACCGCGGCCGTCGATGTGAATGGTGACGATATCGGCCGTCGCGAGCAGTTCTTCCAGCGACGCTCGCTTGGCGTTGCCGCGTGCGAGGACGTCGGAGACATCGTTGAAGATCACGCGCATGCCCAGTGCTTCGGCGAGATCGGAAAGCTGCGATCCGATCTTGCCGTAGCCGATGATTCCGAGGGTTAGCCCGCGAACTTCGTGAGCTCCAGCGGCAGTCTTCTTCCACTTACCGCTGTGGAGATCGGTCGAAGACGCAAACACTCGCCGCGCGAGAATGATGATTTCACCGAGAGCGAGTTCCGCCACCGATCGACTATTGGAGTGCGGATCGTTGAAGACGGCCACTCCGCGATCGCTGCATTCGCCGACGTTGATCTTGTCGGTCCCGATGCAGAATGCGCCTACGGCCAGCAGGTCTTTGGCCTGCTCGAGCACGCGCGAGGTCACCTGCGATTTCGAGCGAACCCCAAGCACAGTGACACCATCGATCTTTTTTGCAAGCTCGTTCTCGTCGAGCGCGGCAGACAGCGTCTCGACTTTAAAACCCTTGGCGGCAAAAGCTGAAGCCGCGGCGACACTGATATTTTCCAGAAGTAGGGCCTTCACGAATTCTCCTACGGCAAAAGAGCCTTCATCAGTTTGTCATAAAAATCGACGCCTGCGTAAAACTCACGGATGCCGATGCGCTCGTCTTTTCCGTGCGCACGAACGTCGCCGGCTTCGGTGGGAACTCCGGGAACTCCGTAGGTCGGGATTCCCTCGGCCCGCAGATACTTTCCATCGCTTGCCCCCATCTCCATCGAGGGCATCACCTCGGTCCCGGGCCACATCTGCTGGATCACTTGAGTCAAAGTTTTCATCAGATCGGGCCGTAATGGAGAAGCCGGATACATTCGCTTGTCGAGCGTTTGCCATCCCACTTGAACGCCAGGATCGTTGACTGCCGAACGTATCGCAGCGATTACTTTTTCCGGATCTGCGTCGGGAAGCATGCGGCAGTTGAGCACAGCCTTCGCGTGCTGCGGCAATGCATTTTCCGCATGGCCTCCTTCGAGCTCGGTGGCAACACACGTCGTACGCATCATCGCGTTCAACCGAGGATCTTCAGAGAGGCGGTCGGCAATTGCTTTGTCGTTCGGGTTGGCGACAATCGCTTTCAGATCGGTGGCGCGCTGGCCAGTTTCGAGCGATGCCTGGTGCGACAGCTCTACTCTCGTGATCTCGTTCAAGCTAACCGGGAAGTGATAGGTTTCGATCTTGTCCAGCGCATGGGCGAGTTGATAGATGGAGTTGTCTTTGCGGGGAAGCGAGCCATGGCCGCCGCGATTCGATGTCTCGAGCTTGATCGCGCTGTATTTCTTTTCCGCCGCGGCGATGGTAGCCATGAACATCTTGCCTTGGCGCTCGCTGAAATCTCCGCCATCCGTGTTCAGGCAATATTCGGCGTCAATCACGTTGCGGTGTTCCTTCAGGAGCCAGTCCACACCGTTGGCGTTTCCGCCTTCTTCATCGGCAGTGAGCGCGAGGATGATGTCTCGTGCCGGAACCCAGTTCGCCTGCTTCCAGCGGATCATGTTGGCAGCCAGCAACGACGCGCCTTGCTTGATGTCTTCCGTGCCTCGTCCGTAGAAGTAGCCATCCTTCTCGACGAACTTGAAGGGATCCAGGTCCGGCGACCAGTCTTCTTTGTTCGCTTCAACAACGTCGAGGTGGGCGAGAAGAAGTATCGCCTTCTCGTGCGATCTGCCACGAAGGCGCACAACTATGTTTTGCTTTCTCGGCTCGGGGCCACCCAGAAAAATGTCCTGATCGACAAATCCAGCCTCGCGGAATCGTTTCGCCAATGCTTCGGCAGCCGGAGTCGACCCCGCGCCGGATTCAGTGGTCTTCATGTTCACCAGTTGCTCGAGAATTCCTCGCGCTACTTGATGAACACCGTTGTCGGCTGTTTGAGACACGCAGAAGTTTGTGCAGAGCAGGAAACCTAGAAGCAGGCGAAGTCGCAAATCCTATCCTCCGGAAGAGACGACATTCTCTCTATTCCGGAAGCTATTTGTCTATGGAGACGCGCGTTAATGATGATCTTCGCTCTGAGGGGCGGTTTCCGTCTGCTGCTGCTGTGTGGCGCCTTGCGCAAGCGATTTCGTTTCCTCGGCCGGAGACTTCTCCAGGTATTGCACGATGACGGAAATACGCCGATTCGCCGGGTCGGTGGGATCGTTCTTGTTCCTGAGTCGCTGGTCCGCATACCCGCGAACTTGTGCCACATGTTCAGGCGGAAGCCCTGACGACACCATGATGCGTCTCGCCGCGTTACCCCTGTCTACAGAGAGCTCCCAATTCGAGTACTCCTCTCCTGTGTAAGGTTGGGAATCGGTATGGCCTTCGATTGACACTTGGTTCGGGAGTTTGCCGATCTCCTGTGCGAGCGCGGTAAGTAGTTCTTTGCCCGACTCGCTCGGGTGCGCAAGTCCGGTATCGAAGAACGTGCCTTTTTCATTCTCGATGAGTTCTATGCGCAGCCCTTCGGCAGTCACCGTCATTTCAATCTGTTTGCTCAGCTTCTCGAAGTCTGCAACCTTTCGGATGGCCTTCTGCAGTTCTTCTTTGAGCTTCGGCATATTGTCCTTGGTGAGCGTGAAGTTCTCACCTGAACCCTGCATCGCCGTTCCTACCATCTTGGAGGTGCCGGTCGGATCCTTGAAGTATCCGCCGATCGCCTCCTGCACCTGCTTGCTGGTGTTCATCAGCCACAGAACGATGAACAACGCCATCATGGCGGTTACGAAATCCGCGTACGCCACTTTCCACGCGCCGCCGTGGTGCCCGCCATGACCTTTTTTCTTCTTAATGATGATTGGTCCGGACATCGGATTTAAGCTGCTCCGGCGGTTTCTGCGGCGGCATTTCCTCCGCTGTTCTTGCAGGCCTTCTCCATCTCATTGAAAGTCGGACGCACCCGGCCCGGAATCGCTCGCCTGCCGAATTCCAGGGCTTGGATCGGCGCATTTCCTTTGATAAAAGAGAGCAACAGCACCCGCAGAACCTGGTGATACTGGTTTTCTTCTTCCGCCGTTTTGGCCATATTCGCCGACACAGGCCCCACTAACCCATAGCAAAGCAAGATCCCCAGGAACGTCCCTACCAGTGCTGCCGCTACCTTGTGGCCGATCTCTTCCGGCGGACCGCCGAGCGCTCCCATCGTGATCACCACGCCGAGCACGGCCGCCACGATGCCCAGCCCTGGAAGCGAGTCCGCCATCGTGCTGAGAGCGGTGATGGGTTGCGTGGCCTCGTGATGCGAAACTTCAATATCAGCCTCCATCATCTGGTCCAAATCGAACGGATCGACCCCGCCGGTGATCGCCATGCGCAAGGTGTCGCATAAAAAGTCTCGCGTGTGATGATCTTTCAGAAACCACTCGTAGTTCTTGAAAAGAGCACTCTTATCCGGTTCTTCAATATCAGCCTCAAGCGCCATCAGGCCTTCGCGACGCGCCTTGTTCAGCACTTCGTAGTACAGCTTTAGACTTTGCAGGTACTTCTCCTTGCCGAACGGAGAAGGTTTCAAGGCCCCCAGCACACCACCGACAATTTTCTTCAGCACGTGGAGCGGGTTCGCGATGAGCACGGTGCCAATGCCGGCTCCGCCAATGATCACCAGTTCCGCAGGCTGCACGAGGACAGCGAGCTGGCCATGTTCCATTAAATAGCCGCCGACCACCGCCCCGAAAACCACCACGATTCCGATAATGACGAACATCTGCTACTTCTCTCCCGTCCCGGTCGATTCCAGTCTTGCCAGGGTTGAATCAATGGATTCGTGTGTTTCGAGCAGCGTAGCCTTCACCTTTGCTGCCAAAGGCACGCGTTCGCCCCACCAAACCACATTGCATGCGCTGCCTGCTTCCTGCAGCATTCGCGCGATGGTTTCCATTCTCTTCGGATTGCAGTGCGGCACCACCACCAGAAGGCGGGAGTCCGCCCATCCGCCGAGGTAGTGTGGCATGGTCAGCATTCGTGACACGGTTTGACCAAGTGCGCGCAGGGCCACATTTGTCATTTCGCGGCCGCGCCGTACCGCCATCTCCTGAAGCTGATCCAATTCGATCACGAACGCCGCGTAACGGATCTCCTCCTGCGTCAGGCTCATCTGCAACTGTGCCCGGGAAGCGGTCACGGAAGGCAATCCCATTTGAGAATCGAAGCGATCGATGTTCTCTGTGATCCAGCAAAGACCATCGGGCCCGACTGTCTCCTCCTGGAATAGTTCGGCGACCGAACTGATCCGGCCTTGTTCATCACGCAAGGGAAGTGTCCTGACCAGGACCGGCACCCGATGTCCTGCCTTGTGTCGCAAAAAAAGACGCGCTTCCGCTGGTCGTCCTTCACGCACGACTCGCAGCAGCGGACAGCGCTCGGAATCGCATACGCCTGCACCTCCGTGGGTACAGTGCTCCAGGATGTCTTCCGCGCAGTTGTGCCCAACCACCTCCTGGGCCAGGAATCCAGTGATCTGCTCTGCGCGCCGGTTCCAGTAAAGGATTTTCCTCGCAGGATCAGCGATATAGGCGCCGAAAGGCAGCAGGTCAACAAATTGACGGAAGATCTCCGCGTTGTCGAAGAGAGACACCAACAGTGCTATCGGCAGAAATGATGGGAACGTTGAGAAAACTGTGAAACGAGTTGGATCAGCTTAGAACTCAGGCATTGGAGCCCCCTCTGGGAGCACCGCGTGATAGCCTATGAATACCGGGCGTTGAACCGTGAGCATCGCAGTTGTGACTTCCCCCACCTCCAATCCACAGCCAGCTTCCGTTCCCCCGCGCATCTACGCCCGAGGTGAGATGGCGGACCTGATCCGCAATTTCCCTTGGGAGAAGACCTCCCTGGGAGCAATGAGCCAGTGGCCTGAACTGCTGGTCTCGTTGGTGAACGTGATCCTTGATACCCGCCACCCCATGCTGCTGTGGTGGGGCGAGGATCTCATCCAGTTTTATAACGATGCATTTCGTCCGAGCCTTGGCGAGGACAAGCACCCCAAGGGACTTGGTCAGTCTGGCCGCGAATGTTGGCCAGAAGTCTGGCCTATCGTCGGCGCGGAAATCGAAGCAGTCATGACACGGGGCGAAGCCAGTTGGCACGAGAATGCGCTCGTTCCGATCTTTCGCAACGGCCAGCTCGAAAACATCTACTGGACGTACAGCTACAGTCCCGTGCGCCAGGCGGACGGTCATATTGTCGCCACCCTGATCACGGTCACAGAAACCACTGATCGTATAGACGCCGAGAATCGTCTCCGTGTCAGTGAAGAACGACTGCGCCTCGCTCAAGGTTCAGCCCATCTCGCCACCTGGGACTGGGATCTTCAAACGGGTGAGGTTATTTGGGATCCAGGCAGCGCGTGGGTTTATGGCCGTCCTCCGGAACACATGGGCACCATCGATCGTTGTGCTGGGGCGGTTTTGGAAGAGGACCGTGAAAGTACACGCGAGGCACTTCAGAAGGCGGTCGATTCTGGCGCGGAGTACAACCATGAATTTAGGGTGCGCTGGCCCGATGGTTCCGTGCACTGGCTCGCCGGTCGCGGCCGCGCTGTTTATGACCGCGAGGGACGCGCGATTCGTGTCTTAGGTGTGAACTGGGACCAGACGGCACGGAAGAAAGCTGAGCTTGCATTGAAGGCTGAGCGGGAGCGTTTGAAAGAACTGTTTCAGCAGGCACCAGCTTTTGTCGCCGTTCTCCGTGGACCGGAACACATCTTTGAACTCACGAATCCCCTCTACCAGGAACTCGTTGGCCCCCGAAGCCTCATCGGAAAGCCAGTGAAAGAGGCCATTCCCGAGGCCGAAACGCAGGGGTTCATCGAGATCCTGGATCGTGTCTACAGCACCGGCGAGCCGTTTGTTGCCCATGACCAATCGATCATGATTGCACGCGGCCCGCGAGGCACGCACGAGGAGCGGTTATTGGATTTCGTATATCAGCCGATTCGCGATGCCGAAGCCGAAGTCACGGGGATTCTTGCCCTCGGCGTAGACGTCACGGTTCGAGGAAAAGCGGAGCAGGCGCTGCGCGAAGCCGAAAAACTGGCCGCCGTAGGTCGACTTGCCAGTTCGATCGCACACGAGATTAACAATCCGCTGGAAGCTGTCACCAATCTCGTCTATCTCAGTGCCAGCCTGGCGGATACTCCACAGCTCAAGTCCTACCTTGATCTTGCGCAGCAGGAACTGGGGCGCGTCGCCAATATTGCGACACAAACACTTCGTTTTCATCGCCAGTCCACCGAGGCACGTGCGACGTCGCTGAGTGAGATTCTCGAAAGCGTCCTGTTGCTGTTTCGCCAAAGGATTACCAATGCTAACGTCACCATTGAGCGTCAATACCGCACCGACCAGACAATCGTTGGATATGAGGGGGACCTCCGGCAGGTGTTCACCAATTTCATCAGCAACGCCATCGATGCGACACCAGGCGGCGGCCGATTGATATTGCGCGTGAGCGACGGTCGCAATTGGAAGACCGGAGCACCCGGTGTTCGCGTCAGCATCGGTGACAACGGGCACGGAATGTCAGAAGAAACTCGTCAGCATATCTTCGAGCCGTTCTTCACCACGAAGGGAGTCACTGGCACTGGATTGGGATTGTGGATCAGTCACGAGATTCTTAACAATCATCGCGCTATCACCCACGTTCATAGCAGCGTCCACTCTCTCCGTCATGGCACCGTTTTCTCCGTATGGCTGCCACTGACGCGCTAATCCACCCGACTGGCATGTCGCGGAACTCTCCACAGAAACTTCAGCAGGAACCACCTCGATAATGACCGCATTAGCCTCCTCGGCGGCTATCATCGTTAGGTGAAAAAAGTAATCCTCCTTCTGATCCTCGTCGTCGTTGTCCTCTTCTTTGCCATTCGTGTCACGACCTCGCCCAAGCCCGAGGTGGATGTCACTCTTGCCGGCATGGGGCTCGGTCAGTCGTCTCCCATGACGGTCCACGTTCATCATCCGAAAGGCGTTCACCAGGTTACCACCACGGTTACGCAGAACGGCTCGACATACAAAGTTTGGGAACTCCCGCAGCCCACCAAGGACGTCGACGGCACTTGGTCGTTCAACGTCGGCACCAGGAGCACGCCGCAGCTGAAAGACGGCAACGCTGAACTTGTGGTGGAAGCGAAATCAAACGGCATGTTCGCCAAGACCGCTCGCTGGCAGCATGCGGTTAATGTGGTGACACAACCGCCTTCTGTCACCGCCGACTCCGATCAGCATTACCTCTACCGCGGCATGGCCGACCTTGCCACCATGAACATTTCCGGCCATTGGACCGAAGCCGGAGTGAAGGTCGGCGACCAGAAATTCCGTGCGTGGCCCATGCCCAACGGCAAGCCCGGCTTCTTCTCCCTGTATGCCTTCGCGTGGAATATGCCCGACGGCACTGCGCCCGTCGCATTCGCTTCCAACGGTGTGGGCAACGACGTCACTAGTCCGCTGGTTGTGCAATTCCCCAAGAAGGAGCAACCACACTACACCGAGCATCAATTGCCGCTCGATGACAAGTTCATCCAGAAGGTCGTCAACGAACTCGATCCAAACGGTTCGGGCGATATGGTACAGCGCTTCGTCAAGATCAACAGCGAGATGCGCAAAGCCAATAACAAGACGCTCTCCGACCTGCGACTCAAGAGTGCTGATCACTTCCTCTGGTCGCAGGTGTTCCTTCGCCAACCCGGAGCGAAGAACGAAGCTACGTTCGCCGATCATCGCGTTTACATCTACCAGGGCAAGAAGATCGATGAGCAAACTCACCTCGGCTACGACCTCGCCGTTACCCAACATGTCGGAGTGCAGGCTTCGAACGACGGAGTGGTTGTGTACGCCGCCCCGCTCGGCATCTACGGAAACTGCATTGTCGTCGATCACGGCTATGGACTACAGACCATCTACGGCCACCTCAGCCAGATTCAAGTTAAGGATGGCGACCAGGTGAAACGCGGCCAGGTGATGGGTTTGAGCGGCATGACAGGCATGGCCGGCGGCGATCACATCCACTTCACGATGCAGTTAGACGGTGTACAAATCGATCCAAAGTCTTGGTGGGATCCGCACTGGATTAAAGACCACATCGCCAAGCGCGTTGATCTTGCCGGCTTCAGCGGCGATTAATCTGCGACGGGAAATTCAAATTTCGAGGCCACCGCGTATCCCGGTGGCCTTCCCACGATAGGAATGACTCGCTCGTTAACCGTGCACCCCAAACCGGAACCCTCTATAATCTCGCGCGCCAGTTACTCGGTTTCAGCATGCGAAGCGTAAAAGGAAATCTCGCCTTGGGACTTCTGTTCGGCGTGCTGGTCGGACTCGGCCTGTACACATTCGTGTACGCCAGGGGCTACTCCTACCTGACCAACAATCCGGAAGCTTGCGCCAATTGTCATGTAATGCAGGACTACTACACCGGATGGATCAACAGCAGCCACCGTTCGGTTGCCAAGTGCAACGATTGCCACACTCCGCATAATCTGGTCGGAAAATACGCGATCAAAGCCACCAATGGTTTCTTCCATTCCTTAGCATTCACTACTGGGAAGTTCCCGGATAACATTCAGATCAAGGGCTACAACCACAACGTGACCGAAGGCGCGTGCAAGTCGTGCCACGAGGAACTCACGTATTCGATCCTGGGCGTGCACAGTGGAAAAGACATTTCCTGTATCAAGTGTCATTCCAATGTAGGTCATACCGCTCCTCCGGTTTCATTCACTTCCGCCGTACCTGCTGCACCCAGCGAGGGAGATCAGAATGGCTCAGAACAGCGCTGATTCATCCGCTAAGAACCGTCGTCTTACGTTTATTGTTGCTGCCTTAGCAGCCATCGCCGTGATTGCCGTCGCTGCGCTTCTGGTCAACATCTTCCAGCACAAGCAGGAAGCGCAAAATCGTTACGTGCGCGTCGTGGAACTGAATGACACCATCGATGATCCCGCCGAATGGGGCAAGCAGTTCCCCATGGAGTACGACCTCTATAAGCGGACCACCGACATGCAACGCACGAGATACGGTGGCAGTGAAGGCGTGCCACACTCGCCCACGGAAGGTGATCCTCGGGAAATTGTTTCCCGCTCCAAGCTGGAACTCGATCCTCGCCTGAAGACGATGTGGGCAGGCTATTCCTTTTCCGCCGACTACCGCGAGAAGCGCGGCCACGCCTACATGCTGGAAGACCAGACCTTCACCCAGCGTCAGCAGGTTACGAAGCAACCGGGTGCGTGCTTGAACTGCCACGCGTCCCTGGTGGTCGCCTACAACAAACTCGGGCAGGGCGATCCCATGAAGGGCTTCGAGACGCTCAACCACATGCCCTATGCTGACGCGCGCAAACTGGTGAATCATCCGATTGCTTGTATCGACTGCCATGATCCCAGGAACATGCAGTTGCGCATTTCACGGCCAGCGTTCATGGAAGGCATCCGCGCTTATAAGGCTTCGCAAGGCATTAAGGACTACGATGTGAATCGCGACGCTACCCGCCAGGAAATGCGCTCCTATATCTGCGCGCAGTGTCACGTCACGTACTACTTCCGCGGACCGGAAAAGCGGCTCACCTTCCCCTGGCCGAACGGACTTCAATTGCAGCAGATCGTGGCGTTTGAGAATCAGGACAACGTCAAAGAGTGGGTGCACAAGGACACGGGCGCGCCGATGATGAAGGCGCGGCATCCGGAGTTTGAGACGTGGAGCCAGGGCATACACGCGCGGTCGGGCGTGGCGTGCGCTGATTGCCACATGCCATATATGCGCGAAGGCGGTCAGAAGATCAGCGACCACAATGTTCGCTCGCCCCTG
>DASTGW010000383.1:0-9480 GCA_035718705.1 Terriglobales bacterium
GAGACCGTGACGCGCTTGCTCGCGGAGTTCCGCAAGAAGAAGCTGGCGACTTTGAAGGGGTCCACGCTGATGGTGCACAACAAGGTGGCGCTGGAAAAGTTAGTAGGTTCATAGATCTTCGGTCTTTTCGAAGAAGGAAAAGCCGTGGCCAGTAGCCGCGGCTTTGTTTTTACGAAGGCGCGCCTACTTCATCCGCATCGCTTCCGCTACTTTGCTCAACGCCATTACCTGAGCTGCTTTGCGAAGTGAGAGATTGTGCTTGTGGGCATAGTCCGATACCTCTTGCCAGGTTCGGCGAATCTGTCCTTGCATACCTCGCATAATTTCCCGATCCGAGCAGAAACCATACTTTGCTTTCCTCCACTCCAGGAAATCGGCAAAGCTCAAACCAAAATCGGCTAGCATCGACGGGATCACCGCCGCTTCGCAACCCAGTTCTGGGGCGGTGCTTCCACCAGCTTCCACGATGATCTTTGCTGCCGGACGAATCTGCAGATCGTGAGAGTCGGCCAGAATCAGGACGTCGCAAGGCGTTCGTATCATCTTCTCCAGGGTTTGCGATTCCGCCTCGGGAAACCCGAACACAACGTCTTCTCTTGCGACGTGTTGGCGCAAAGTTTCGATGTTCAGACCCGACTCGTGATACACCGCACCCGAGCAATCGCAGATAGCTATGACTTTGGCGCCGGCGGCTTCGAATTCTGCCGCGGTCCGCTGTGCCAGGGAATCGAATCCGAGCATGGCAATCTGCAATCCTAAAAGGTTCCTGCCTGCTACGCTCCTGACCAGTGTCGCCATGAACCTGGCAGCGACATACTCGCGATCGATGCCTCCCATCGAGACTGGCTTGCCGGTAAAGCGCGAAAGGTGCTCGTGATCACCCGGTAACCGCGAGAACATCCAGGTAATCATCTGTGGAGGCAGATCGCGGGATGCGGCTATCACATCAGCCTTCTCGGATCCCGACAGTGCTTCCGTGTAGGAACACACGATGTTTCTTAAATCCTTTTCAGACCACTCGTTGAAATCGACGGGAATATGGCCGACGCTCCCGCAGAACGGAAGTCCCCAGAGCGCGTACTGCAAGGTGAGCTTCAGAGCCTCGGCTCGAACATCGGCCATGCCGATGGAGTTGGAGACCAGGAGAGGTCCCAAGGTAGGACCGCGCGAGGTCGAATGGTGTACGCGAGAAGCGCGCAGCATCGCCGTCTCGCCACTTTCACGCCTTACCTGAAGATTCAGGTGGATTTCTCGTTCTGGCTGTCGTAGGCGCATCACGATCCATGGTTCCAGATCGAGGTAGTGCGCAGCATGTTCCAGTTCTTCGATCGCGAGCATCTCGGCTGACAGTTCCCTTTCCGCGATCGCCATAATTCCTCCTCAAAGAAAAGAGCGGAGGTTTAGCCCCCTAAGCCCTCCGCCCAACGCCCGCCGGTCGTTTCGCCCGCGGGTCAAAAAGACCAATTCACTCTTTCGCTGATACACAACTACGCGTTCGCCGCCACGCCGGCATTGGCCAGCCAGCTCTTTGTTTTCGCGACAACCTTCTTTGGCACGATGTCGAGATAGATCACCGCGTAACGGAAGGCCAGCACAGCGCACGCAATGAGCATCACCGTCACGGCCATCTCTGGCCACTTCGGGACGTAATTGGCGTGTGTAGCGCGCTCTAAAGAGTTAATCGACACATTCACGCGATTCGTGATGAAGCCAGCGATCACGACGGCGCTCGTCCAGTACGCGCCTTCGGGGCGGTTCATGATCCAGCGATGGTTGAACATCACGACGGGGATCGCGATAAACAGGGCGATCTCGAGCCAGAAGTAAGCAGTCTCAGGGCGCCACAAGAACAGGTACGGTCCGCCGCCGTGCTTCACCAGGTCAACCATGCGCCAAACCAGGTTCAGGACCAACAGCGGTGATATCACCCAGGCAACTTCTTTGATGATCGCAGGATCGACTTTCGCGTCCAGCGAACGGTTGCAGAGATAAAGCGCGATGATCACCATCGCCAATCCAGCGGGTATCGCCGACAGGTAGAACATCGTGGTCAAATGCGGCGTGTACCAGAGCGGATAGATCTTGCCCTTGAAGATCAGGAACAATCCGCCGAGGAACGACTGGTGCATCGAGGATAACAACACGCCGGCAAGGACGACTGCGGTGGCGAGTCGATGATGCCAGTGCATATAGCCGTCACGAAAACCCTTCCAAGGCAGCTTTTCAACGATCGCCGGCGAGAACTCGATCGTCAACACGGTGGTGTAGGCCAGGATGCAGAAGCACACATCGAACAGCACCGAATGTGGGTTGTAGTAGATGAAGGCATGCCATGCGAGCCAGGGCAGACCGAGCTCGTAGACATACCCAACGCAGACTGACAGATAGCCGAGATACGCGATCAGGATCGCCGGTCTTACGATCGGGCGATAGCGCTCCATGCCGAGCAGGTAAACCGCAGCGGCGGTTGCAAATCCGCCGGCGGAGAGACCGACACCGCAGAGAGTGGCAACGCCAACCCACATGCCCCAAGGCTGGGCGTCGGACAGGTTTGTCGCGGCAGCCCAGCCTTTCACGAAGCGAAGATACGTGGCATAAGCTCCTGCCACGAAGATCGCGATCAGGATCACACGCCAAACTGGAATCGTCTTCTTCATGGCTAGCTCCTCTTCTCCTCGTCAATGATGGGGAACTTCAACGTCTTCTTCTGGGCTTGCGCCAGAAGTACTTCCTTGCGGCGGTTGGTAATCCAGTACAAACCCGCGAGCATGGTTCCACCGACCAGGACGACCATGGGCGCTTCGTCGAGGGCGGCCTTTGAGACTTCCGGTAGCGGCTCTTCCGAACCTGGAGTTACGAAGCCGAGCTTCTCGAACTCCACGTCAGAGATGAAGAACATCGAGGCTCCGCCGAACTCCCGCTCACCATAAATCCGCGGAACGTAAGTGGGATCGTTGACTACCCGCTTGCGAGCCTCGCGCAGGATCTCTTCACGATCGCCGAAGATCGTCGCTTGAACTGGACAAGCTTCCGCGCACGCAGTCGGTTTGCCTTGCGACACGCGCTTCTCGTAGCACATGTCGCACTTCTTCATGTACGGAGCAAGTTTCGACCATTCGTAACGCGGGATGCTGTGCGGGCAAGCCATCATGCAGTAGCGGCAGCCGACGCACTTGGACTTGTCGTAAACCACAGGTCCAAGCGCGGTCTTCTTGATCGCGCCAACCAGGCAGGCGGAAGCGCAAGCCGGCGATTCGCAATGCATGCATTGCGTGCGGACGAACTTGCCGTTCTTCTCCTGCACGACGGTTAACGCTGTCTCGGAGAGTTTGGGTTCCGGATCGCCAGGTTGCCCGTGAGCTTCCTTGCAGGCTCCCGCGCAACTCTGGCATCCGATGCATTTCGTGATATCGATGAGTAGTGCTTTTGCCATGACCTTGTCCTCTGAGCTCCTCAGTGATCGCCTAGTTCAAGAAGAACTCATGGATCATTTCGCGACGAACGTCGGGATTCGCATGCGAGAGTAGGCCGTCAACGGGCAAACCACCGTCCGCTGCGGCCGCGCCAAGAGGGGCTGCGAACGCCTGCAGGCGCTTCATCGAGTTGGTCATCCAGACCGGAACCATTCCGCCCTGCAGCAGGTTCTTCTGGTTGATCTCGAGGTCAGGAGCTTTGATTACGCAAACCCAGCCATCTTTGTACGGATCCTTCGCGATGAGCGATGGGTCTTTCAGCACTTCGTGGTTCACCGATACAACGACGCCTTCGACTGGCGACATCACGTCAGCGGTCACGCCGTCGCGAGTGATGGTGCAGACTTTCTGTCCCTGGCGAACCCAGCGATTGAGGTTGGCGACTTCGATGCGATCGATCTTGCCGAAGAGCTTGGTGGCGAAGCTGTCGAGACCAACGCGCGCGTTCTGACGGCCTTCGTCGTAAACCCAAGTGTGTCCGGGATGGAAGCAATAGCCTTTCGGCACCTCGAAGCCCGCTTCCTTGGTGAGGATGGGAGAGACAGGGAATGCATCCGAAGGAACTTCCGCAACCTGCGCGGGAAGTTGTCCGTGCCGCACGAAGTAGCTAACGGTGATGACGACGAGGAAAGTAAGCAGTACGAAGAGTATCGACATAATTGCCTCCGTTGATCAGCGCGCTTTTCACGTATGCGGCGTGATCGACTTATGAACTTCTACTTCACGCCCTGGTTAGTGCACGCGAAGTACAAACCGAGGAGGAAATCGGAGGATTGATGCGGAAGGACTTAGAGCCCTTGAACGTTCTGGCGTCACAATGATTTCTGCGTTTTGCATGCGACTGCTGCGTTTTGCAGTCATGCGAATGATGCGAGAATTTTCCTGATCACAATCATTCAGAAAACGAATGGACTGAAGTACATGGGCCGAAAGTTACAGTGAATTGACATGCGTGTGACATCCCGCTCATAGGAGGCGAGTAGTTTCAGGATCAGAAAATAAAAGAGCAAAACTCGAAGCTGGAAAGGAAGACGCCGATGCTCATGACAATACGCTGGGTCCCCGACACTGTTGAATTAGTACATTTTCCAGGACAGGCACAGGAAACGTTAAGGAACCTGAATCCGGGCACATTCACGACGATTAACGTTTCCACTGAAACCAAGCTTTTTGTGAAGCGCTTAACGCAAAAGACGTACCAGGTGGGCGTGAGTTACGTGAACCGTCACCTGTGTTACCTCGGGCTGAAGAAGAGTGCCCCGCTGTCGTGGCGCGTGCAGTAGGGCAAGGCGGCCGCGGATGACGCGGATCAACGGATTCTCGCGGACGAAGCGAGGTGAAGACCTGATCCGAAGATTCCGTGGTCGGTTTTCCAAGCTCAAGCGGCCCGACCACTGTCGTACCCCCCTCCCTCCTATGTTCTTGATAAATATGGTTGTTAACTTCCGTCATTGAAAACAGGACACTTACACGACGGATACCCCCATCCCCCGCCACTCGTCTTTCTTTTCAACAATTTACAGATGGATTTTTGAGGTAATACAAACAAAATAAAGAGGTTAAGGCCCAAAATATTGATTTAAAACAAGTTCCCAGTAACCAGTACCCAGTCGCCAGTAAAACCCTTTGGTGGACATACCCAGCGCAAAGCGAAAAGGTGGCGAGACGATTTTTGCGTCTTCACCACCTTATGTATTCAGGATAGCAATTGGGTGGGGGCGAACCGCCAAATGCCAGAAGATTTTTCTGAGAGCGGTGCCGGATTGGGAATCGGCGATTGAAAGCAGGTGCCTCGCTGCGCTCGTCATGACAAGGCTTATGTCCGAGGTGCACTCGTCATGACAAGCAAAGCATTATCGTTCGAGGGCCTTCGCCAACTCGAAGAGTTGCGGGTCGATGGATTTTGTTTTGCCGACGATCTCCGAAAGAGGCGTAGTGGTGATGCGACTTTGATTCATGCCGACGACGACGCCGGTTTCGCCGCGCACCAGAGCATCTACCGCGCCTGCACCGAGGCGCGTTGCGAGCAGACGATCATAAGCGGTGGGATTGCCGCCGCGTTGCACGTGACCGAGGATGGTGGCGCGCAATTCAAAGCCGAGCGACTCCTGGTGCTTTTTGAAATAAGTGACGAGGGCTTCGGCGTCATAGGTGGCGCCTTCCGCGACGACAGCGACGGCGTGCTGCTTGCCGCGCGAATATGCCTCTTTGAAAGCATTGGCGACGTCCATGGGGGACATTTCGATCTCGGGAAGACTGACAACTTCGGCGCCACCGGCAATAGCGGCCATGAGGGCGAGGTAACCGCAACGACGTCCCATGACTTCGACGAGGAAACCGCGACGATGGGAAGACGCAGTGACCTTGAGCCGGTCGATAGCTTCGAGCGCGATGTTGAGAGCAGTGTCGACGCCGATGGTAATTTCGGAGCCGAGGAGATCGTTGTCGATGGTAGAGGCGACGCCGACAACCTTAAAACCCATTTCGGAAAGCGCGTTGGCGCCAGTTTGGGAACCGTTGCCGCCGATCACGACGAGTCCCTTGATGCCCCATTGCTCAAGATGAGCGAGAGCTTTCTTGCGAGTGGTATCGACATGAAAGTCGAGACAGCGAGCGCTACCGAGGATGGTGCCGCCGCGTTGAATGATGCCGCCGACGTCGCGAGCACGAAGTTGGACGTAGTCGCCGGCGACAAGCCCGCTATATCCGCCGCGAACTCCAAAGACCTCAAGACCTTTATCAATGCCACTACGCACGACAGCGCGGATGGCGGCGTTCATACCCGGTGCGTCACCACCACTCGTTAAAACTGCAATTCGATTCATCGTCTTCCTATCTATGAGAGCGAAGTCCCTCAGCGGCTGAAGCCGCGTGAGTGGTGCGTCTCGTTCGGCACAGCTGAAGCCGTGCTTCTACGAGAAATTATTTAGGGCTATCGTGAACCACGGCAAAAGCCGTGGGCTGACGAAGCCACTGTTCGACGCAGTTTAAAGCCTTGTTCCACCCGCCCCGCGAATTCCACCCAGAAGGCGTTTGCATCTTTATCGCAAGTACGTCATCTCATACGTGACGACTGGCGCAGAGTTGGCCCTGCACGGAACCTTTGGGAACGAAGGTAACCAAACAAATTACAGTGGCAGGATAACAACCATGCAACAAAAAGCGCCACAGCGGGTTCTGATAGTCAAACAGTTCCGGCACTGGTTGCCGGAATTGGGAAGGAGAGCAAATGAGCCTGATTCACAAGTACCGTTGTGAGATTTGCGGGGCCGAGGAGCGCGACGCAAATCACTGGGTGATGGCCGAGATCACGGCCAGTGGAGCTCTGCTTTCCCGTTGGCGTGAAGAGGGGGCGAAGTCGCCGCACACGCATCACTTCTGTGGAGAGGCGCATGCGCAGGTTTTCGTGTCGCGGTATTTGGCGGCACCAGCATCGTTTCCCGGTCCACGTGTTTTTGACACGAAGGTTAATGACCTGACCGCCGTGCAGTCGCATCTGGTGAACAAGGTGCTGCAGCAGCCGTCGGAAATGAACCCCGAGTCGGAAGAGCTGTTTGATCTGCTGGCGGCTGCAGAAGCTGCATTGAAGGGCCGAATTACTGTAGACCTTCTGAACCAGGATTACTTCGACGCTTAACCGATTCGGATTTTTGAAAGCAACAAAAAAGGGCAGCCAAAATGGCTGCCCTTGGTGTTAGCGAAGCAGGTTATTTCTTGCGCGTGGTACGCCGAGCCGGAGTCTTGGCGGCGGGCTTTTTCTTGGGTGTTTCTTCGGCAGATGCCGCGCCCTTCTGTTTTACCAGCGAACCATCGGTCATGGTAACCATGAAAGGATTCGGCGTGTAAGACTGCGGTTTCCCCTGGAACGCCAGCGACTGACCTACTTTTGGCATGAGCTTGGCGGGGATCTCAGCAGTCATCGTGAGAGTGATGTCGGCCTTGGGGGGCTGAGCGTTGATATCGTCGTAAGTGCCGGCGATCTGCAACTCGGTGGCAGTAGCGGCGACAACATTGCCGACCATGGCGAGAGGCTTGTCCTTGATCTGGTTCCAGACAGTGTCGGCGGCCTGCTGATTGCCGGAAGTCAACACGAACTGGATTTCATCGAAGGACATCTGCGCCACAGGTTTCTGCTGCACCATGGTGGCAGCCTGTTCGGCAGGTGTGGGAGCGGGCTTAATCGTCCAACCCTCGGCCGGAGTCGGGTTCTGGGCGGCGGCACTCAGTACATCCGGCCATCCGTCGTCACCACCGTGGTACTTGATGTACTTGCGGCGGCCAAACTCGCTGATCTGCGCCTTGTACTGCGGCGTGGGAGCGAGGTTGGCGGCGCGAGCGGTGTACCAGATGCCGTGAAGCGACTGCTCAGGAGTCGGAGTGGGAGCATTCAGGAACGCGAGCGCCAAGGGATACACCAAGCTGAAATCAGTCGGTGTAACGTTGACGGCATCCTGAAGAGCCTTTTGCGCCTTGGCGTAATCTTTCGCCTGAAGAGCGGCAAGACCGATGGAGCCGTTGAAGATGCCGGAAAGGCTGTCCTTCAGTTTGGCAAAATCGACGTCCGACATGCCCTCGGGCTTCGGGTAATTGGGAAGGGCCTGAAGGCCTTTTTCACCGAACTGAGAAGCCTGCTGGAGTTCCTGCTCAGCATTGGCGCCACCCTGCTGCGCCGCCAAACGATGCAGGTAGCTGAGCAGAGCAAGAGCGGTGACGTTATTGGGATTGGCCTGAAGGACGCGGTTGGCCGCTTCCATGGTCTTAGGAACATTGTTTAACTGCTGGTAAGTACGCATCAGCAGTTCCAGCGCATCTTCCTTCATGACGCTGTTGGGATACTGATTGAGGAATCCTTCGAGGCCGGACGCTTTCTGGTTGGCGTCGGTGGCTTGAATTGCCGACATGTACGCGTTGTACTCGGCTGGATCCTTGATTTCTTTCTTTTGTGCCGGTGCGCCCTGCTGCCCCCCTTGCGGCGCGGCAGGCTGAGCGGTCTGCGCCGTGGCGGCCACCGCAAACATGAGCACGAGCATGATGAGCGACTTCTTCATTCCGATAGGCTCCTTAGCACACAGCGAAGTGACGACGTGATGCTATTTATTCTTTTCGGCTTTATTGCGCCAGAGCTCAACTTACGTGCAAGACCCACCCACACGAGAGCGCTCCGGACCAGCTCTACTGTCCGCCGGCTTCCGTTAGAAGACAGAAATCCTTGGAAAAGCTGCGGAGGCAGATTATAGAAATGTGAGTTCCATAAAGGCAAGCTTGGAAACTGCATCTGCTGGATACGCTGTCCGATGGACATTTGATGCGGTGCCGTGGGCCCATGTTGCCGAATCTTCGAGGGTCCCGGCTTACATCTCATCCCAAGGAGGAAAAGCATGAGCGTCGAAGGCGCGCCATTACAGGGCAAAACCGCATTGGTTACAGGCGGAAATCGTGGGATTGGAGCGGCAATTGCGCGGAAACTGGCGGGGTTAGGGGCGGAGTTGGTCATTTGCGGACGTCGAATGCCGGAACTAAAGGAGATAGCGTCGGACATCGAAAAGTCGGGGGGCAAGTGCCATCCGGTGATATGCGATGTGACGGACCTGGAGTCCGTCGAGAGACTGGCGGAAGCAGCGGGCCGAGTTGACATTCTGGTTAACAACGCGGGAATCGGTTCCTTCGACAGCAAGTTGCATGAACTCTCGCCAGAGGAGTGGGACAGAGTCATGAACACAAACCTGCGCGCGGTCTATTACACCATCCGGGCGTTTGCGCCGAAGATGATCGAGCGGAGGTCGGGAGAGATCATCAACATCTCTTCGATCGCGAGCAAAAATGCGCTGCCAAACGGAGCCGTTTATGCGGCCTCAAAATGGGGACTGAATGGACTCACCTACTCGGTGGCAGAAGAACTGCGCGGGTACAACATTCGAGTAACGGTAGTGTGTCCGGGATCGGTGGATACGGAACTGAGTCCGCATGAAGGTAAGAAGAAGGAGCGGATGTTGAAACCGGAGGATGT
>DASTGW010000384.1:0-6997 GCA_035718705.1 Terriglobales bacterium
GCCCGGCCCGTTCGAGAGAAAAACTCCGTCGGGCTTCAACGAAAGCACGTCTTCCGCCGAAGTCTCTGCCGGCACCACCGTCACCTTGCAGCATTCGCCGACCAGTTTCCGAAGGATGTTGTGCTTGATGCCGAAGTCGTAGGCGATCACGTGATGCTTCGGCGGCGCGTCTTTCACGCCGACCACTTCGTCGGGAATATGCGAGCGATCGCCCAGTTCCCACTCGTAGCGGTTCTTCGTCGAGACGACTCTCGCGAGATCCGTGCCATCCATCTTCGGGATGGACCGCGCCTTCGTTACCAATTTCTCCGGATCGGTTTCGATCGTCGAAACCACGCCGCGCATCACGCCGTTATCGCGCAAATGCCGCACCAGCGCTCGGGTATCGATGTCGGCCAGCACCGGAATCTTGTAACGCTCGAGATATTCCTCGGCCACTTCCTGCGAACGCCAGTTCGAGCTAACGCGCGAGAATTCGCGCACGATCAGGCCTTCAATATATGGACGATTGGCTTCGTTGTCTTCGGGAGTGGTGCCGTAATTACCGATCTGGGGATTGGTGAGAACTACGATTTGTCCGGCGTAGGAAGGATCGGTGAAAATTTCCTGGTAGCCGGTAATGGAAGTATTGAAAACGACTTCGCCGTAGCATTCGCCTTTGGCGCCGAAACCTTTGCCGCGGAAGATTCGGCCATCTTCCAAGGCCAGGACTGCTTGCATTGTTGCTCCCGGGGGTGGATTTTATTGATTTTATCCCACCAACTCGGAATCGCGCTATGGCTGAGGCAAGCAGTCCGGTGGAAAAGACGGGCCAAACTACGATTTGGCTTCGGCTTGACCTGTTGAAGGCTCAAATCCGCCCACCCAGCGCCGGAACATCTCTTCTTTCTCCTGCGGGCTCATGTGCTGGAAGCGCTCCTTCATCCGGTGACGCCAGTGACCACCACGATGGCCATGTCCACCGTGACCGAACCGTCCAAACAGAATGCGGCACAGCACCAGCAGCGCGATGGCCTGCCAGAAGGTGATGGTGTGCCATCCGAACAGTGGCGGCAGCAACCAGTTCCACAGGTGCAGAACCACTTGGCCCACGACGAACACCAGCAACGGCGCCACCACAATCAGCAGCACCAGGAACTTCAAAAACCGTTTGCCTCTCATATCCAACTCCTACTTTCGAAAATCTTCGTACGCGCTCTGCAATCGCTTTCGCAAATGAAGTACGGCATAGCGTTTTCGCGAGAGCAGCGTGTTGATGCTCACACCTGTTTCTTCCGCGATCTCCTTGAAGCTGCGTCCTTCAATCTCGTGCCCGATGAACACACGCTGCTGTTCTTCCGGAAGCTCCGCCAAAGCCGACTCGAGTTCTTCCGCCAGCGTGCCTTGCATGAGCACGTCTTCCGGATCGCCATCGCCGGAGGCAAAAACCTCTTCCCACCCAAGCGACTCACCTTCCTCATTCGCGAGTGCTGCTTCTTCAATCGAACCCGGCCGCTTCTTGCGAAACAGGTCGGTGATCTTGTTGCGCGCCACGCGAAACAGCCACGCGCCGGCCTGCTCGATCGTCTCCGCAGCGCGATAGGCCTGCACAAGTTCGTAGAACACGTCCTGCAGAATGTCTTCGGCGTCGCGTGCGTCGGCGACCCGCCTGCGGATGAAATTGCGCAGCCGAGGCTTCTCCTTGTGAACCACTTCGGAGATCTGCTGATCCTGTTCCGTGATCATCGCCGGAGCCATTGTCCGAATTGCGGACGCTGCCTTCATCTATGCGTGTAGACGAAGACAGCTCCAAATTATTGTGCGAGGCGAAAAAGTTATCAGGCAGGAGCCCGGAAATCCAATCAGGAGTGCGGGTTAGCGGGAGTGGGACGTAGCACGTTTGCGAGGTGAATTTGTTCGTCTGCGAGCAGAAGAAACGGTAGTGCTCTTCTTCTTGGAAGCCGATCCGCGGCCAGGAGTCGGTGGTTTCCTCAATCCCTGGCTCGATGACTTCCTGGTGTGCGGATGCTCGGCTTCCCACTTATCGAGTTGCTTACGCCGTTTCGCCCGGAAGCTCTTCTCGCTTGAGCTCAGCTTCGATTTCGCCTTCGGACGGCAACTTCCTTGTTCGTGCTGGCGCTTTCCTTTGACCGGCTCGTACCCCGGCCAGCAGCGGTTGTTCTTTTTTGTGGGCATCGACGAGTTAGAAGTGCCTGTGCTTTCAGTCGTTGGCAACAATGCAGTGATCTTCGTCACTTGTTTTCGTACCGGGTAAAACCGCGCCCAGCTTGCCACTTACGGTAAAAATCGATTGCTGGGACAATCTTGTTTTCCAGCGGAATTGAATACTTTATGGCAGTCGTTTTAGAAATGCCGCTGCAGCATCCTTCGCGCAAAAAAAATCCTTTCCGCCTGCGCACTCCTAGCAGTTGGGGAATTCGTTGCCCCTTCGGCTGCGACCAGGGTTTCGGCGATCACAAGGAACTGTACAAGCATCTTGTGGAACGCCATCCCGAGCGCGCGCAAAGCGGATACCCGGTAAAGTAATCGTGCTGAAAATTTGAGAGAAGTAGCGAGCGCGAGTTAACGCAGCTTGCCGAGCTTGTCCATCGGCCAATACACGAAGACTGCCTTGCCGTAGATATACCGCTGATCCACAGGGCCGAAATCGCGGCTGTCGCTGGAACTGGTGCGATGATCACCCAAGAGAAAATACGCGTGTGATGGGATCCTGATCTCCGGATACGACCGGAGATCGGCGTACTCTTCCGGAACGTACGGCTCAGACAGCATGCGTCCGTTCACGAAGACGCGCCCGTCGTCGATGCGCACCCGATCGCCGGCGACGCCGATCACGCGCTTGATGTAGCTCTTGTTGGGATCGCGCGGGTAGTGAAACACCACGATGTCTCCGCGCTCGACCGGTCCGAAGTGATACACGAACTTGTTAATGAAGATGCGCTCCTGGTCCTCGAGACCGGGCAGCATGCTCGTGCCTTCCACTTTGACCGGCTGATACAGGAACACGATGATGAACGCGGAAACAATCAGCGAGATGAACAGGTCGCGCACCCAGCCGAGCACAGGCGTATGTAGTGATTTCGGCGTTGAAACATCAGTGGTCGGATTGATAGGTGCGTCCGCCATCCTTCTACCATAGTAATACGAGTTGCCGCCGTTTTCCGTTCCCCCGCCGGCTCGCAAGACGTTACCGAAGTGGTGGAAAACTCGTTCTTCTACTTTGGGGTAAAATGTTTCGCAACTTGTAGTGAGGTTTTTCGATGAAGACTCTGTGGAGCTTGGTCCTGGTGCTGGCAATTGCCCTGACGCTGATGGCGCAGAGCGATACTCCGCCAATCCCGGCTTACCACAAGGCACCACCGGCGAAGACGGCCAAGCTGGCTCCGATCCTGCCGAAAGAGCAGCTTTGGGGACCAGCCTTCCAGCGCGATTACCAGGTTCATGCGTATGAACTGGCCTCCAAGATTCCGAACGTGATTTACCAGTTGCCGTGCTACTGCTACTGCGACCGTCTGGGTCACGGTAGCCTGCGCACCTGTTACGAAACCACTCACGCCGCACATTGCGCCGCCTGTATGAAGGAGCTTTATCTGGCCTACCAGATGACGAAGCAAAAGAAGACTCCTGCGCAAATACGGGCAGCCATCATTAAAGGTGATTGGGAACAGATAGATTTAGATACAGCCGCCCAGATCAACTGACGTATCCGGCCCCGCAAGCGCAGGTCTGGCGGTGAAAAGCTCCAGAAGTCTAGGAAAAGCAACGGGTTGACTCGTTTCCGCGTTCCGTGTAACGTGCTCGCAATTCCACTAGTTTTCCACAGGTGGAAGCGAAGCGTTCCGGCAAAGCGTCTGAGGCGGCTGCCCGATGAAGAAAAAACCAGCAGTAAAAGTTAAGCCTTCAGCTCCTAAAGGCAAGAAAACACAAATGGTTAATAAGCCTACCGGAAAGATGTTGGAGATGAAGAAGGCAGCCAAGCCGAAGACGTCGCCTGCCCAGGATCCGCAGTTCCAGCAAGCCGTCCAGAACTACGAGGCCGGGCTCCGCTTCATGCAGGAACGCAAGTTTGACAAGGCAAAGGCTCACTTCCATAAGATCGTATCGGGCGGCCCCAAGGAATTGGCTGATCGCGCCGGAGTTCATCTGAATGCCTGCAATCAGCAGCTGGCCAAGAACTCCGTCAACTTCAAGACTCCCGAGGAACACTACGACTACGTGGTATCGCTGATGAACGTGGGCGACTACGTAACCGCTCGCGAACATCTTGAGCAACTGGTCAACAAGCATGGAAAGACCGACTACATCTGGTACGGCTTCGCGGTTCTCGAATGCCTTACCGGACATGTGGAGGAGTCGCTGAAGAAGCTGAACCAGGCGATTCAGCTCAATCCGGCGAACCGCTTCCAGGCGCGCAGCGACACCGACTTCAACAACATGGCCGACGACCCTCGCTTTACCGAGCTGCTCTACCCCGAGCCGGGATCACCAGAGATGTCGTCTTGGTCGAGCGACCAGCGCTAAAATAAAGGCGATGGGCCCACATGTTCAGCCCGAACATCGCGGAGGACCTCGTCCGCTCCGCGTCGTCGCGATTGGCGGCGGAACCGGTCTTTCCACCCTGCTGAAGGGACTCAAACATTACGTTCTGCACGCTCCTTACACGGGCGAACAGAAGCCGGCGTCTTCTGTGGTAGTGATCGAGGAGCTTACTGCTGTCGTTACTGTGACGGACGATGGTGGTTCCAGCGGACGCCTGCGCCGCGAGTTCGGCATGTTGCCTCCGGGCGACATTCGCAACTGCATCGTCGCGCTCTCGGAAGACGACGCGCTGATGTCTCGCTTATTCCGATATCGCTTCACTGCGAGCGGCGGCCTTGAAGGTCATAACTTTGGCAATCTGTTCCTCTGCGCGCTGACCGAGCTCACCGGCGACTTCGCCGAGGCCGTACGCCTTTCCTCCGACATTCTCACTACGCGCGGACATATCTATCCCGCGACCAAGGCCAACTGCGAACTCGAAGCCATCATGAACGACGGCTCAAGCGTCCGCGGCGAGACCAAGATCACCGCCAGCAAGCAGCGTATCGTGGAACTCAAAATGGTTCCCGGCGATGTGCCGCCCATGCAGCAGACGCTCGACGCCATTGCCAGTGCAGACCTGATCACCATCGGTCCCGGATCGCTTTTCACCAGCCTTATCCCAAACGTACTGGTACAAGGCATTCCCGAGGCGATCGAGAAGTCGAAGGCCTTCAAGGTGTACGTCTGCAACCTGATGTCGCAGGCCAATGAGAGCCTCGGACTCACGGCCTCCGAGCACATCAAGGCCATCTGCGATCACGCCCGCCGCAACATCTTCGACGCGGCGCTCCTGAACATCCGGCCCTTGTCGCCTGAAATCAAGGCCAAGTACGCGTTGGAAGGCGCCGCTCAAATCGTCGTGGATGCGGATGCTGTGGAGCGACTCGGAGTAAAGCCTGTGATTGGTGACTTCCTGCTGGAAGAAAAGGGCGTCGCGCGACACGCCACCGATCGCGTTGCCATGCAACTGATGACACTCACCACCAGCCGCCACCTGATGGCCGACGTGGTGTAGGGCAAGCAATCCTGCTCGCCGTCTCCGCATTACGTTTGTCATGACGAGCCCGGTTCATGGGCGAGGCATCTGCTTTTGAGCTTCTCTCCTCTGTGATACAAACGGATTGAACCCCATGTCGAAGCCATCATTTGCGATCGCCATCATGGCCGCCGGAAAAGGTACGCGGCTGAAGTCGAAGTATCCCAAAGTCCTGCACGAAGTCGGCGGCAAAGCCTTGCTGCGGCATGTGATCGAAGCGGCAGCAAAGGTCGTTCCCGCCGAAAACATCTTTTCCATCATCGGCTACGAAGCCAACCGCGTGCGCCAGGCGATGAGCGACACGGGAACCAAGTTCATCCTGCAGGAAGAGCAGCGCGGCACCGGACACGCCATCATGTGCGGCCGCAACGATCTCTCGAAGTACGATCACGTTCTCGTGCTCTCGGGTGACACGCCGCTGATCCGTCCCGAGATCATCGAGCGTCTGCGCGATTTCCACCTTCAGAACCACGCAGCGATGACGCTGCTGACCGCGGTTCCGCCCGATCCGTTCGGCTTCGGACGCATCATCCGCAAATCGGTCAGCGGAGCGCAATCCGATGAAGTCGCTGCGATCGTGGAACAGAAGTCGCTCGCTCCGGATCAGCTCAATCTGCCAGAGATCAATGTTGGCATCTACGGGTTCGCGACCAAGCCGCTTTTTGCCAACATCGATAAGCTTTCTACCGACAACGCACACAAAGAGTATTACCTCACCGACATGGCCGCTCTCCTCGGACGCGCCGGAGAAAAAGTCATCGCGCTGAAAGCCGGCGAGATGGCGGAAACGCTCGGCATTAACAGCCGACCAGAGCTCGTGAAACTCGATGCGCAAGTGCGGGCGGCAAAAGCACTGCAGCTGATGGAAGCCGGCGTCACGATCTACAAGCCGGAGACATGCACCATCGACGCCGATGTCGAGATTGGGCCCGACACGATCATCGAGCCATTTGTTCAGCTGCTTGGGAAAACAAAGATCGGATCGGAATGCCGAATTCGTTCCGGATCAGTGATCGAGAACACCACCATTGGCGACAACGTTCTTGTGCGCCAGGGCTGTATCATGGACAGCTCGCAGGTTCAGTCGGGCGCTTTGATCGGGCCTTATTCGCATTTGCGTCCAGGCAGCGACATCGGCGAAAACGCGCACGTCGGGAACTTCGTCGAGACCAAGAAGGTGAAACTCGGCAAAGGCTCCAAAGCCAATCACCTGACTTACCTCGGCGACGCCGTCATAGGATCGGGCGTGAACATCGGCGCCGGAACCATCACCTGCAATTACGACGGCGTCAACAAACACCAGACCACGATCGAAGACAACGTCTTCGTCGGCAGCGACTCGACGCTCGTCGCTCCCGTAAAGCTCGGTAAAGGCGCCTA
>DASTGW010000385.1:0-4377 GCA_035718705.1 Terriglobales bacterium
GATGTCGAAATACTTGATTCGGAGGATCGAGGAGAATCCGAACATCGAGTTGCTGACGCAGACGGAGATCGTCGCGATGGACGGCAACGATGGATTGTCATGCGTGCGCTGGAGGAACCGGGAAACGGGAAAAGAGGAGACGAAGGAGATCCGGCACGTGTTCGTGATGACCGGCGCGGCACCGAATACGAGTTGGCTGCAGGGCTGCCTGGCCCTGGACGAGCGCGGGTTCGTGAAGACGGGGCGCGATCTCCATGAGCGCGATTTGATGAGCACGGAGTGGCCGACGGGACGCCAGCCGTTCCTGCTGGAGACGAACTTGCCGGGAGTGCTGGCCGTCGGCGATGTGCGGGCGAACAATGTGAAGAGGGTAGCGTCGGCGGTGGGGGAAGGATCCATTGCGGTGCACATGGTGCACCAGGTGCTGCAGGCGGGATAGTTCGTTTCACCACAGAGACACAGAGGCACAGAGAGATCGTTGGGAAAACACCTGATGGCTGCTCTGGCGGTGATGCTAAGTACAGAGATGCTTCGCTGCGCTCAGCATGACATCCGTAGGCAAGCTGTTTTTTCCGAACAGATCATTTTCGAACTCGGCGAGCAGGATTGCTCGCCCCACACTGTGGACTGTTAGAATCCGGGCGCTGGAAACTTTGTTTCTGAGGCGTCCTGATGAGAGTCTTGCGAGCGGTGGTCGTCCTATCTTTCACGCTGCTATTGATTTCTTCCCTGATGATTGGTGCTGATCAGAAAAAGCAAACTTCTTCCAAGAGATCCGCAACCTTGAACGGATACGAGCCGAAGTGGTGGAAGGAAGCCGTGGTGTACCAGGTGTATCCGCGATCGTTCAAAGATTCGAACGGCGACGGCATCGGCGACCTGCCGGGTGTCACCGAGAAGCTGGATTACATCAAGGGCATTGGCGTGAACGTGATCTGGCTGAGTCCACACTTCGATTCGCCGAACGCGGATAACGGGTATGACATCCGCGACTACCGCAAGGTGATGAAAGAGTTCGGGACGATGGAGGACTTTGACGCGCTGTTAAAGGGCGTGAAGCAGCGCGGGATGAAGCTGGTGTTGGACCTGGTGGTGAATCATACGAGCGACGAGCACCGGTGGTTCGTGGAGAGCAGGAAGTCAAAGGACAATCCGTATCGCGATTACTACATCTGGCGTCCGGCGAAAGACGGCCATGAGCCGAACAATTGGGTGTCGTTCTTCTCTGGCTCCGCGTGGAAGCTGGATCCGGCGACAAACGAGTATTACCTGCATCTGTTCGCGGAGAAGCAGCCGGATCTTAATTGGGACAATCCCAAAGTTAGAAACGAAGTTTATGACCTGATGAAGTTCTGGCTCGACAAGGGCGTGGATGGATTTCGCATGGACGTGATTCCGTTCATCTCGAAAAAGCCGGGATTGCCGGATCTGCCGGCGGAGTACATGAGTCGTCCGCAATATTTTTATACGCAGGGTCCGCATCTGCATGAGTATCTGCAGGAGATGAACGAGCAGGTGCTGTCGAAATATGACGTGATGACAGTAGGCGAGGCGTTCGGCGTGACGCTGCAGGGCACGCCAGATCTGGTGGATGAGCGACGTCATGAGTTGAACATGATCTTCAACTTCGACGTGGTGCGGATCGGGCATCCGGGAAGGCAGTGGATTGGGTGGAAGCTGCCGGATCTGAAGGCGATCTACACGCAGCAGGACAAGGCGCTTGATGTGCACAGCTGGAACACGATCTTCCTATCGAACCATGACAATCCGCGGGTGGTGTCGGCGTTCGGCGATGATTCGCCGGAGTACCGGGTGCCGTCGGCGAAGTTGCTGGCAACGATGCTGCTGACTCTGAAGGGGACGCCGTTCATCTACCAAGGCGATGAACTGGGAATGACGAATTATCCATTCAAGAGCATCGAGGATTTCGATGACATCGAGGTGAAGAACGCGTGGAAGGAGTTGGTCGAGACGAAGAAGGTGACGCCGGAAGAATTTCTGGATCAGGCGAACAAAGTGGCGCGCGACAATTCGCGAACGCCGATGCAGTGGGATGATTCCGCGAATGCCGGGTTTTCGACCGGACCGAAGACGTGGCTGGCAGTGAATCCGAATTACAAAGAGATTAATGCCAAGCAGGCGACCGGGGATCAGGACTCGATTTATTCGTACTTCCACAAGATGAACGAGCTGCGCCGCGGCACGAAGGCGTTCGTCTACGGTGAGTACAAGGATCTTGATCCGGCGAATCCGAAAGTCTTTGCGTACACACGCACACTGGGAAAAGAGAAGTATCTGGTGGTGCTGAACTTTTCGAAAGACGAAGTTGCTTACTCCCTGCCGCAAGGAATGAAGGCCGGCAAGCTGCAGCTTTCCAATTACAACAGTAAGGAAGAGAGCACCGGCGCGCTCAAGCTCAAGGGCTGGGAAGCGCGCGTGTACAAGATGTAGCTCACTTCTTTTCGCGTCGGGCCTGCGCTTCTCCGTACCAGCCGAGCTTCAATGAGTCCGGCGGCAGGCTCGACATGTAGGGCTTGATGTCGAGGACGGGAGTGCCGTCGAGCATGTCGAGTCCCTTGATGCGGAGTTTGCGTCCGTCGCGCCCGAGCAGTTCCACTACTGTGAGGCCGATAGGATTGGGTCGCGTTGGCGACCGAGTGGCGAAGACGCCGTGAGGACGATCGTCGGTCGGCGGCGAGACCACATCGACGTAGCCGTCACTGCGGTTGTGAAAGACCCAGATGACGTAAAAGTGCGAGAAGCCTTCAGTATCCATGAGCCCGGACTCGAACTCCGGCTCAATTTCAAGGACACCTTCCACGTCGTGCTTTGCTCCGAAGCCTTTTGGTATTTCCTTGGTATTGGTGTAAGGAGAACGAATGAAGCCGATCGGGCGCAAAGTGAAAGTAGCCATACGATTAATGATAGTCGCTGCCTAAGAAAGTCGGATCATTCAGATTCGAATTATTGATGGCGGAGTTCGTTGACTGAGAATAGGACCTGGACTACTCTCAGCTCCAACATGCCGCACCCGCTCACAGTTGCGATTCCGAAGCGCGTAGCCGTAGAGGCTAAGCGCATCCCGACAACTAAGAGGCGGGTGGAAGAATAAGTCTAAGTCCAGCACAAAGTTCCCAAACCCGCCTCAGAGATGAGGCGGGTTTCGTTTTGCGCCGGAATCAAGAAGGAACGGACCGGAGGTCGAATGAAGGACAGGCCAAACACGCGAACGACAAGGCACGGGCTTCCTGCGGCGCAGGGACTTTACGATCCACGCCACGAACACGACGCCTGCGGCATGGGGTTTGTGGCGAACGTTCGCGGAGTGAAGAGCCGCGACATCGTGCTGAAGGGGCTCGAGGTGCTCGCCAACATGGAACACCGCGGCGCATGCGGGTGCGACGCGGAGACCGGTGATGGCGCGGGCATCCTGATTCAAATTCCACATGCGTTCTTCGCGCGCGAGTGCCCGATCTCCGGTTTCACCCTGCCTGAGGCTGGACGTTATGCCGTCGGTATGGTCTTCCTTCCGGTCGACACTACGCTGCGCATGCAATGCGAGGGCATTCTCGAGCGTATCGCGCGGGAAGAGAAGCTCATTGTACTTGGCTGGCGGGACACGCCAGTGGATGCGTCTGCGGTGGGTCGTGTCGCACGCGGTTCGCAGCCCTACATCGAGCAGGTGTTCCTGGGCTGTCCGGATGAGCTCGACGAAGATGCTTTTGAGCGACGTTTGTACCTGGTGCGCAAGCGCGTGGAGTCGGAGGTCGCGCGCGATAAGGCGCTGGCAAACCTCTTCTACATCCCGTCGCTTTCCTGTCGAACCATCGTTTACAAAGGCTTGCTGCTGGCACCGCAGATTGCCAATTTCTACGAAGATCTGCGCGATCCATTGATTGAAAGCGCGCTTTGCCTGGTCCACCAGCGCTTTTCGACGAACACATTTCCGAGCTGGCAACTGGCTCATCCCTATCGCTACTGCGCTCATAACGGCGAGATCAACACGGTGCGCGGAAACGTGAGCTGGATGCATGCGCGGCAATCGGTGGTGGCGTCGCCGTTGTTTGGAGATGATCTGCAGAAGTTGTTCCCGATTGTTTCGCCGGGAGGTAGTGATTCTGCGTGCTTCGACAACACGGTGGAATTTCTGTTGCAGACAGGGCGGTCATTGCCGCATGTGATGGCGATGCTGATCCCGGAAGCGTGGGCGGGCAATCCGCATATGGCGCCGGAGAAGCGCGCGTTCTACGAATATCACGCATCGTTAATGGAGCCATGGGATGGTCCGGCGGCAATCGCGTTTACAGATGGCCGCGTGATTGGCGCGACCCTTGACCGGAACGGGCTGAGGCCCGGACGATATGTTGTCACCAATGA
>DASTGW010000386.1:0-7454 GCA_035718705.1 Terriglobales bacterium
GTGTGCGATCGAAGCCGCTGATGACGACCTTGATGAGGCTGGCGAGCACCACCATGATCAGGATGCAGTACCAGAGCGGCGGTCGGGCGAAGTCGATCACGTGTGAGTTAGGTTAACGCAAAACAGAGAACATATCGATGCTTGGGGTGGACGCGGGTGGAATCCCACGCTGGCACCGGTCAGGTGCATGCCGATTTAGACGGCGCGAAGTTGAACCGGGTGGGGAAACAGGACTAAGATTTGCGCCCTCACGTGGAGGTGAGGTATGTCCTTTACGGGAAAGCATGCGCTGGTGACGGGCGGGTCTCGCGGGATTGGGCGTGGGATCGCAATGAAACTCGCGGCAGGCGGAGCGCGAGTGGCCATTCACTACTATCAGAACCGCGAGGCTGCCGAAGCGACCCTGAAGAGTATTCGCGCGCTCGGTACCGATGGCCTGGTGTTGCAAGCCGATGTTCGCAGGCCGGAGGAGATCCGGCGGATGTTTCAGCAAGTGCGAACGGAATTTCCGGCACTCGATATTTTCGTGAGCAATGCACGCCCAGAGGCTCCGGAGTTCTACCAAGGTCCGATGGAGATCACGCTCGAGCAGTGGGACGCGGCCATGGACTCACAGGCGAAGGCGTTCCTGGTGGCGGTACGCGAAGTCGTGCCGATGATGCCGAACGGAGGCCGGATTGTGGCAATTACCTACGCGCCGGGTGGGAAATACGGAAGCTGGCAGCCGTGGGTCGCTATGGGAGCAGCCAAAGCTGCCATGGAAGTGCTGGTGCGTTACTTCGCGGTGGCGCTGGCGGGCCGCAGCATCACGGTGAACACTATCAGTCCCGGATGGATTGAAGACAGCGTACTGAACAGCCTGCCGGAAGTGTTCCAGAACGCAGTACGCGAGTGGCAAGAGCGTGGATGGACGCCGATGGGACGACTCGGCACTCCGGAGGATGTGGCGAATGCCGTAGCCATGATCTGCGCTCCGGAAGCGTCGTGGATAACGGGCACGTTAATCGACGTGGACGGAGGCGCATCGTTGATGCAGGCGCATATTCCGTTGGAGTTCCAGGGAGCGGCGAGGGCGAAAAAGTCGGAAGCGGCATAAGAAGACGTGGCGCAGTCTGGTGAACTCTGGTGGTGGCAACGTTGGTGGTGAACCCACGTCTGCCAAAAGAGGCGGATATGGGGCACCGGCGACCGAAACCAACGCACTGAGGGCACACTTGGTGTTCGAACGACGGGTGGACATGTCTATCAGAAGAAGGCCGAACGGGGAGCACGGTTCGCTACTCAGGGAAGTTCATCTTTTTCAGGAACTGTTGGAACCTTGGGTCGGAGCGCATCGAGTCGTACCAGGGCACTACCTTGAGCTGAATCAGATCTTCCGCTCTCTCATCGTAGGCCTTGTTGAGGGTGGCGAAAGCCTCTTCTTTTCTTCCCAGCAGGAAGTACGGGAGCACAAGACTCTCACCCGGGATATGTTCTTTTTGCGCGCGGCGCTCAAGGTCTTTGACGATCTTGATCGCCTCGGCGCGATTGCCTAACTTGATCTGCACGACAGCGATCTGCGAGTCTGCCAGAGCGTTGTGCTCGATGTTGTTTGTCTTACGCAGCAAAGAGAGCGATTCTTCATAATTCCCTTGCTGAAGTTTGGCCAAAGCTTTGGACCATCCTGGCAGATACGAATTAGGATTACGGACGAGCGCGCGATCAAAATAGCGGATCGCATCGTCGTAATTGTGCAAGTACATCATCGACATGCCCAGCAGGTAATCCACGAGATCGGAGCGGGGATCCACATCATGGGCACGATTTAGCTCACGAAGGCCTTCTTCGCTTCTGCCAATCTGCGAAAGGAAATCGCCGTAATAGGCATGGGCGATGGCGTCTCCCGGATTGTTTTCGATCGCCTTCTTGTATTCTTCCTCGCCGGCGCTCCAGTTCCATTCGTACCCGCAGTAATAAAGAGCCAACACCGTATGAGCTCGCGATAACGTCGGATCCAGCTCCAAAGCCCTGGTCGCCGCGGCACGGGCTTTGGGCATCGCCTGCTCTGGTGGCAGGAGCAAGTTGGAAGAGAAATACCAGGCTTCCGCCAATCCCTCGTGAGCGGAGGCATAAGTCGGATCCAGAGCGATGGCCTGATCGAATGCTTCCACCGCCTTGAAAGCCTGACCGCTAGACAACGCGTGCAGGTAATACTCGCCCTTGAGATAGAGTTCGTGCGCGGCCGGGTTCACGGTACGCGGTGAGGCGAGTCTCTGCTGATCCTGCACTGTGAGTTTGACCTGGATCTCGTTGGCCACGGCGCGAGCTACTTGGTCCTGCAGGCTAAGGATGTTCTCGCTATCGCCTTCGTAGCTTTCAGCCCAGACGTTACGGTCGGTGTTGCCGCGCACCAGTTGAGCGGTAATGCGCACGTGATTGCCGGAGCGCTGGACGGCGCCGATGATGATGCCATCAACGTTGAGTTCCCGAGCAATATCGGGGATGCGTTTGGTCGTGTCGCGGTATCCCATGACGGACGTGCGCGAGATGACGCGCAGGGCACTGATCTTGGAGAGGTCGGTGATAAGCGCGTCGGTCATGCCATAGGAGAAGTATTCCTGTTCCGGATCGTTGGAGAGGTTCTTCAGCGGCAGCACCGCGATCGAATCAATGCGATCGGTCGCAGCAGGCTTATTTCGTCTCGAGAAGAAGATTGCGGAAGCGGCCGCACTTGCGATCAGCAGCACGGCGAGAAGTGGAATCAGCCAGGATTTGCGCTTGGGAGGCACGATCGCCATTTGCGTAGTCTGGCTGTCGCGCTTGAGTCGACGCAGGTCGGTGGCGATATCCTGGGCGGTCTGGTATCGCATAGCCCGATCTTTTTCGAGGGCTTTGAGGATGAGGGCGTCGAGGTTGGGAGGAATGTCCGGATTGAGGCGGATCGGTGGAACGGGATCCTTGTGCGTAATCTGGTCGAGCACCACGGAATTGTTATCGCCGCGGAAGGGGCGAATGCCGGTCGCCATTTCGTAGAGCACGATACCGAAGGAAAAGACATCGGAACGAGCGTCGAGAGGCTTGGCGAAGATTTGTTCGGGCGACATGTAGCTGATGGTTCCGACGGTGCCGCCCTGGCGCGTGACCTCGGTCTGATCGTTTGGGGCGGCGGCTGAATGCGAGGCGCCGTAAGTTTTTGCCAAGCCGAAATCGAGTAACTTGACCTGGCCCTGAGGACCGAGAAACACGTTGGCCGGCTTGATGTCGCGGTGAAGAATCTGCTTCTGGTGAGCGGCGTTGAGCGCATCGGCTATCTGGATGGCGATATCGATGACTTCCGGAACCGAGAGCCGCTGTCGGTCAATGCGGCGTTCCAAGGTTTCGCCGTTGAGCAATTCCATGGCGAGAAAATGAACGCCGCCTGCCTCGCCTATCTCATAAATGGTGCAGATGTTGGGGTGGTTGAGGGCGGAGGCGGCGCGAGCTTCGCGGCGGAAGCGTTCCAAGGCAACCGGGTCATGGGCCAAAGCTTCCGGGAGAAATTTCAGGGCGACGTTGCGGCCAAGGTTGAGGTCCTCGGCCTCGAAGACGACACCCATGCCACCGGCACCGAGTTCTTTCACAACGCGGTAGTGCGAGATGGTTCGTCCCTGCACAGAATGCCTCGTCCCCTCAGGCGAGCGATGTTAGTGAGAGTTGGAAACCGAGTCAACGAGGTCAGGAACTTCGTTTTCGAAGCATATTGAAGCATATTAAGGACCTCTTCGCGTCCGGCTTTGATATCATTAGCTTGAGCTACTTTCAGCACGAAAGCGCTGCTCCGCGCGCGGTTAGTGCTGAATTGACTTCCCGTGTAAGGTCAGGTAAGCTCTATGTTTTGTTGCTGCGCAGTGGTCCGCCCAGAGTGGCTGTATCCTCCTTCTGATCAATTTTGATCCTGGGCTGTAACTCTCGCGGTTCTCTTGATAACTCAGGGAGATTTTCAGATGTCAACGTATTTCCCCAAAGAGGGGGATATTGTCCGGAAGTGGTATGTGGTGGATGCGTCGGGGCAGACCCTGGGGCGCCTATCTTCAAAGTGTGCCCGCATCCTGATGGGCAAAAACAGCCCGAAATATACGCCTTTTATCGATACCGGCGACCATGTGGTGGTCATTAATGCCGAGAAGGTGAAGCTGACCGGATTGAAGGCAGAGGCGAAGGTTTACCGCCATTACACCGGGTTTCCGGGTGGATTGCGGGAAGAAGAGTTCAACAAGCGCATGCAGCGCAAGCCGGAGCTGGTGGTGCAGACCGCCATCCTGGGCATGCTGCCCAAGACGAAGATGGGCCGCGCCATGGGCAAAAAGCTGAAGGTCTATAAGGGCGATCAGCATCCGCATGCGGCACAGAAGCCGGTGGCGGCGACGGCGTAATCCCACCCTAGCCAACAGAAGGCTAGGATGGGGCACCCGGGCCGGTGGCGGGGGTAGGGATTCCTCGCTGCGCTCGGAATGACAAGTCGGGTACTTGGTACTTCGATAGAATTTTGGGATGCCGTAAGGGCGTCCGGATGGAATAGAGAAGAATGGCGAATCAGGTTGAATATTACGGCACGGGACGGCGGAAGTCGGCGGTCGCGCGTGTGTTCCTTCGTCCGGGCTCGGGCGAGATCAAGGTCAACGGCAAGAAGTTCGATGAGCACTTTGTGACCGTCGCACAGCGTATTGAGGCGATGCAGCCTTTCGCGGCAAGCGAACTGGGCACTTCGTTCAACGCGGTGATCACCGTGGACGGCGGCGGCGTGAATGGCCAGGCCGGCGCGGTAAAGATGGGCATTGCCCGCGCGCTGATCATTTTTAATCCGGAGCTGCGCTCGAAGTTGAAGGCAGCCGGGTTCCTGCGCCGCGATCCTCGTGGCAAGGAACGCAAGAAGTACGGCCAGAAGGGCGCGCGTAAGCGGTTCCAGTTCTCGAAGAGATAGGCGCTGGTGGAATCCCACCCTTCCCAACAGAGGGAAGGATGGGGCACCCGCTGCGGTGGTCGTCCTTGAGAGATTGGTTGAGCGAGGCAGAAGTGCTGAGATGTTTCGCTTCGCTCAACATGACCTGCTACTGAGTGGGTCGATTGCAAACGGTTTGGTCTGCTGTCACCGGTTCCGGACGGCGGATTAGCACCAAGGGAAGCAAGGAATCAAATTCTTCCCGTCCTCGTGAGGGCGGGTGATGGGAATGTAATTCCGTCACACTCGATGTTCGACGGAATGCAATCTACAAAGGAGGTTGTTTGGCTAACATCAGCATGAAAGAGCTGCTCGAAGCTGGAGTTCACTTCGGGCATCAGACGAAGCGCTGGAATCCGAAGATGAAGGAATACATCTTTGGCGAGCGCAACGGGATTTACATCATCGATCTGCAGAAGACGCTGAAGATGTTCAAGGAAGCGTCGAACTTCGTGCGTGACCTTGCCGCCGAAGGCAAGACGGTGATGTTTGTAGGCACCAAGCGCCAGGCGCAGGATGCGATCGCCGAAGAGGCACAACGCTGCTCGATGTACTACGTGAATCAGCGCTGGCTGGGCGGCCTCCTGACGAACTGGGTGACGGTGCAGAAGTCGGTGAAGCGGCTGAAAGAGCTCGACGATATGGCCACGGATGGCCGTTACGAGCTGCTGCCGAAGAAAGAAGTTATCAAGCTCGAGCGCGAGCGCAAGCACCTGCAGGCGAACCTGGCAGGTATCAAAGAGATGAACCGCTTGCCCGACGCCGTGTTCGTGATCGACTCGAACAAAGAGCAGATCGCCGTGCGTGAAGCCCGCAAGCTGGGTATCCCGGTGGTGGCGGTGGTCGATACGAATTGCGATCCGAGCGAAGTGGACTACGTGATTCCGGGCAACGACGATGCGCTGAGGGCGATCCGTTTGTTCGCGTCGAAGATTGCCGATTCGGCGATCGAAGGCAACCAGGCCGCAACCGATAAGCAGGCTGCGGACATTCGCGACGCGGCGGCGGTTTCGGAGGCGACGGGAGAAGAGGCGAGCGAGCAGACTGCGGAAGAGATCTCGATGGAAGAGGTCCTGCGCGGTGGACGCAAGCCGGCGGCGTCGGCCGAGCCTGCGACTCCGGAAACCGAGGAAGCGCGAGAAGCGCGTCACGCGGAAGTCTAGAAACCCGGTAACCAGTACCCAGTAACCAGTACTCGGTAAGGAATTAGACAAGACCCGCGCGTCGTACAGGGGCGCGGGTCAAGTTTTGTACAGACAACTATGTCGGTAGTGGCGGCGGCAGAGGATCCAAGAGAAGGTTGCAAGAAGGTTCAGGGATGCAGTCTGCCGGCGGGCCACGAAGGCAAGTGTCAGGTGACAGGAAAAGGATCGGAAATGAGCACTAGTACAGCAAATATTTCAGCGGCGGTGGTAAAGGATCTTCGCGATAAGACCGGCGCTCCCATGATGGATTGCAAGAACGCATTGGTCGAAGCGAAGGGCGATTTGGACCAGGCGATCATTCTGCTGCGCAAGCGCGGTGTGTCGGTGGCGGCGAAGAAGGCGGCACGCACCACGAGCGAAGGCTCGGTAGCGAGCTACATTCACGCGGGAGGCAAGATCGGCGTGCTGGTTGAAGTCAATTGCGAGAGCGACTTCGTGGCGCGCACGGACGACTTCAAAGAACTCGTGCACGATATCGCGATGCACATCGCGGCTACGGACCCGAAGTACATCCGCAAAGAGGATGTAACGGCGGCGGACTTTGATCGCGAGAAAGACATCTATCGCACGCAGGCAGCGGCGACAGGCAAGCCGGCGCCGGTGGTGGAGAAGATCGTGGAAGGCAAGATGAGCAAGTTCTACGAGGAAGTGTGCTTGCTCGAACAGCCGTTCATTAAAGATCAGACGGTGTCAATTGGCCAGATCATCGCGCAGAAGGTCGGCAAGCTGGGCGAGAACATCGCGGTGCGTCGCTTCGCACGGTTCAAGGTTGGCGATCCGAATATGACGATCGCTTTCGTGAACGTGAAGCAGGAAGAATCGACAGACGAACAAAAGTAACGGGAACCCACCCTAGCCAAAAGAAGGCTAGGATGGGGCGTCCAGGATTTGCGACATCGGGCGGCTAATCGGCCGCCCGTTTTCTTGTTACTGGCGTAATTCGAGAGAGAGCACGGAGGGCCGATGAAACAGGTACTGGTGCTTGGCCGATTCGTAGACCGAGAAGCCGACTAACGCACCAGTGACGAAAACTCGCATTGTGTCCATGACCAAATTGGGCGGCTAATCGGTCGCCCGTTTTCATGCGATTTTTCCTATCGGTAACATAGACCTTTGTTATTGGCGTGAAATGACGTCGATGCTGGATGATAACGACATGACACAACTACTCGCAGGGTTATTCGGGTCAGTGTTCTTTGTTTTCATCACGCGGTCTTATTTCATACAGAAGCGCAATTACTAAACCGGTAATTGAGTGGAGAAGAAGCGGCCTTACCAGGCCGCTTTTCTTA
>DASTGW010000387.1:0-7322 GCA_035718705.1 Terriglobales bacterium
TCAGTTGGACTCCATCAGCTCCAGCCTTCAGGACGCACAATTCAATGCCCGCAGCTACGTGGAATCAGGCGATCCCAAGTACCTTCCTGCTTATCGTTCGTCGGCTCAGCAGTTGCAGCCGCAGTTGCAAAAACTAAGAGCACTTGTTGCCGACAATCCGCAACAGTCGCAGAACGTCCTCCTTCTCGAGCGCAGCCTTGAAGACTGGAAGTCACGATGGGACAGCGCTCTTGCACCGCCCGAAGCAGCGAGCCGAAAGATAATATCCGCTTACCAGCCAAGCGTTGCCCTCCGCCAGGTGCAACAACGCGAGACTCAGTTACTCCGTCAACGCTCCGACGCCAGCGCGGCCAACGTCCGCAATATCCGCCTCGCACTCATCTTTGGCACCCTGGCCAACTTTGCTTTCCTCGTCATCGCAGCCGTTCTCATCGTCCGTGCCGAAAACCAGCGCATTCACGAAAAGGAAGCGCAAGCCCGTCTCGCTGCTATCGTGAACTCCACCGATGACGCCATCATCAGCAAGACGCTCGACGGCACCGTCACCAGCTGGAATGCCGCCGCCGAAAGGCTTTATGGCTACTCCGCCTTGGAAGCCGTCGGGAAATCGATCAACATTATTATTCCGCTCGACCGTCGCGGCGAGATGGAATCGATCCTTCAAACCATACGCCAGGGCAAAGAGGTCGATCACCTGGAGACCGAGCGCGTTCGCAAGAACGGAACCCGGCTCCAGCTTGAAATCACCGTCTCCCCGCTGCGCGACGAAGCCGGCCAAGTCATCGGTGCTTCCGCCATCGCTCGTGACGTCACCGAGCGCCGGCAAATGGAGGAATCCCTCCGCCAGCTCTCCGCCCGCATCCTTCAGGCTCAGGACGAAGAACGCAAGCGCATCGCCCGCGAACTGCACGACACCACAGTACAGAAGCTCGCATTGCTCTCCATCGATCTCGCCAAACTCAAGTCGGCTCACGATCCCGAGAAACTCGCCTCTGTCTCGCAACACGCGCAGAACCTCACCACCGAGTGCGTGCAGGAGTTGCGCACACTTTCTTACGTCCTGCATCCGCCCATGCTCGATGAGCTCGGCCTCGCCTCCGCACTCAAGATCTATGCGGAAGGCTTCTCCCAACGTAGCGGCATCGCTCTCGACATCGATGTCGAAGGAGAGTGGCAACGCCTCACTCCCGAAGCCGAAATCACTTTGTTCCGCATCGCGCAGGAAAGCCTCACCAACGTAATGCGACATTCCGGCAGTACCCGTGCGCAGATTCGCCTCACCCGTAACGGTGGGATCAAACTGCAGGTCATCGACGAAGGACGCGGTTTGCCCGGCCACATCCAATCCACAAATTCTTCGTCCGTCGGCGTGGGCATTCTCGGCATGCGCGAGCGCCTCAAGCAGCTCGGCGGATCCTTGCGCATCGCCTCTACTGCGACTGGCACAACCGTCGAAGCTCGCCTACCATATTCCCGAGGAACGGATGGCAAAAACTCGAATCCTCTTGGCGGATGACCACGAGATCGTCCGCCAGGGACTGCGCTCTCTTCTAGAAAATGATGGCTTTGAAATCTGCGGCGAATTTTCTAACGGCCGCGAAGCTGTCGATGGCGTCAAACAGCTCAAGCCTGACGTCGCCATCCTCGACATCAGCATGCCCGAACTGAACGGCGTCGAAGCTACTCAGCAGATCGCCCGCCAGTTCCCCGATTCCCGCGTCATCGTCATGACCATGCACGACAGCGAGGAACTCGCCCGCCGCGTGCTCGAAGCCGGCGCCCGCGGCTACGTACTCAAATCCGACGCCGCTCGCGACCTGACCCAGGCCGTCAAATCGGTCCTTAAAGGCCAGCCTTTCTTCAGCGGCAAAATCTCTGAAATGCTCTTACGCGGCTATCTCGACGGCGGCCGCTCCGCCCAACCCGAAAGCTCCCTCCCCAGCCTTACCCCCCGCGAGCGCGAAGTCGTTCAGTTGCTGGCCGAAGGCAAGAGTTCCAAGGAAGTCGCCTCCGTCCTTGGCACAAGTCCTGCTACCGTCGAAACGCAGCGCGCCAAAATCATGCAAAAGCTGGACCTGCACTCAGTTACCGACCTCGTCCGCTACGCCATCCGCAACCATATTATTGAGCCCTGATCCACCTCCGCCTACCGGATGGTCTTTCCCCGAATACAGGGAACCCGGTATTGGGCACTCGCCCGCCACTCGTTACCATCTCACGAACGATCAAAGGTACGTGACGCTGTGAACGGGGTTGATTCCAAAATCGCTGTAACAGATTCCAGGCAAGCATCGGACGCGAAGTGTCGCGTACTGGTAGTCGACGACTACCCCAGCATGCAGCAAGCCCTCGTCTCTTGTCTGGAAGCGGTCGATGGCGTCGAAGTGGTCGGCACCGCTGCAAACGGTCAAGAAGCCCTACGCCAGGCACTCTGCCTTCATCCCCAAATTGTCATCGCCGACCTGCAAATGCCCGTCATGGATGGCTTCCAGCTCACCCGCGAACTCCGCCGGCAGTGTCCGGAAATCAACGTGATCGCCGTGTCCGGACACTACAGCCACGCTATCGAGAACGAAGCGATCGCCGCTGGCGCCAAAGCCTTCGTCTCCAAAGTCGGACTCCCCGAAGCACTCATCGCCGCCGTCCAATCCCTCCTCCCATAACTCCTGTCTCTGCTCAACGTAGGTCATGTTGAGCGTAGCGAAACATCCATGCATTTCGCTTTTCAACCACCCAATGGCCCGATCCCAGTACCGAATACTGGCTACTGGCAACTACCCCATACAGGATTTCCGGCTCCCATATACCCATTCGCATGTATTTCTTCCTCGCCGCCCCCGACGTATCTTGGCAACATCGATTGTGGGGTTTCACCAAACTGACTTTCGGAGTGCATATGGCGACAATGAGCAGCCTGCGGCCTATGACTTTCCCCAGTACCACCAGCATTCATCCGATCAGCGATCTCGCTCTTCTTCCTGGCCTCAGTGCTCGCACCGCTGATGCCCTTCTTAAAGTAGCCGTTCCGTTCTCTTACTCGACAGGCGATGTGATCTTCTCCGAAGGCGAAACTGCCAAAGGGATCTTTATCGTCCGTCACGGAAAGGTGAAGCTGGTAGCCAGCTCGACCGAAGGCAAGGCCCTCATCCTCCGCCTTGCCTCGTCGGGCTCGATTCTCGGATTGAGCTCCGTCGTTTTAAACAAACCGCAGGAAGTTACCGCCGAAGTCGTGCAGTCCGGATCCGTCAGCTTCATCAAGCGGCAGGACATCGTTCGTCTCATGTCTGAGCACGGCGACCTCGCACTTCAATTGGCGAAGGAACTCAGTGTCGAATACACCGGACTCTGCCAGGAACTCTCCACCATCGGCCTGCAGCGTTCGGCCAGTTCACGCCTCGCGCAATTGTTCGTCAGCTGGTGTGAAGGTGCCGATCCTGAATCCAAGGAATTTGAAATCGAGTGTAGCCTCACGCACGAAGTGATCGCCCAACTGATCGGCACTTCCCGTGAGACTGTCACTCGACTCCTGCACGACTTCCGCGTTCGCAAGGTCGCAACTCTTAAGGGCGAGTCGCTCACCATTCACAACTTGAAAGCCCTGGACGCCCTCGCCAAATAGGCCATGTCGAGCAAGAAGAAAGCACCGTCAGGAAAAACGGCACGCAAGCCGAGAACAAAGCCGACGAGAAAGAAAGACAAGGAGTGCGCTATGCAGCTAGTTCAGATTGGAGTCACCGAAGCCCCCGTCGCCGAAACGAAGAGCGTCACCATTAAGGAGATGTTCGAGCGCCTCGCCTCCCGCGAACAGGAAATGATCCGCGAAGCCCGCGAACGCCTCATCGCCTCCGGCGAACTGAAAGCCAAAAAGCACGCCCACTGATTCTTGCGGTGCCCACTCCGCCATCTTCTTGTCGCCTGGCTGTCACTTCAGTCAGGCGCTTTCTGCGCGGTGAGCTATCGCCCGATGCATACCATTGAAGATTATCGAGTGGGCTGGATAGGTAGCCGCCCAGTACAGTTCACCTGCCAATCCCCGCGGTTCAAAGATTGCAGTTGTTCGCAGCTTCGTTTCTGTTTCTGAACTCTCCACGCATTCAAATTGAAGCCACGCCCTACCCGGCAGTTTCATTTCAGCTCGCAACCGAAGTAGCCTTGGCCTCTCGATTTCTTCTACGTTCCAGAAGTCAAGGACATCGTCGATCCGCAAACGATTGGGGTCAACCCTTCCCCGGCGCATCCCTTCTCCGCCTATCGCCCGATCCATCCACCCCCGCAGTTGCCAGAGCGAATCTGCGTATAGCCAGCCTCTCCTGCCACCAATTCCTTCAATTACCGAAAAGGTTCGCTGCGCCGTCGTCTTCACTACACTCTCTCGCACGTCAAAGATAAATCCTTGTTCACGGACCAATACACGGGTCACTCGTGAACCGCCGCAATCCCCCCGCATTTTCTCGGCCACCAGGTGCAATGGAATCCTGCGATCCAGGGCAGTTCGGATCGCGGCTTCATAGTCGACGGGGTGTATGTCTGGAAACAACTCCGCTGCGGAACGGTCGTGGCAGATGACCTCACTCCGAAGGCCTTCTATTAACGGCCGCGAGATAGAAGGGGGAATGGGTGTAACCAGATCCAGCCAGTAAGACGAAAGCCTGGGTGTTAATACCGGCACGCGCAGCATCGACCGGCGCAGTCCTCGCAGCCGGGCGTATTTAAGGATCATGCTGTTGTACGTCTCGAGACTCGCGCCGCCGATCTCCACAATGGCGCTTCCCGTAACGCGCCCCTCGGCCGCCGCAACCAGGTAAGCAAGCACATCTTTGATAGCTATCGGCTGGACTCGTGTGATTACCCATCGCGGGCAGATCATCACCGGAAGACGCTCGGCAAGCAGCCGGATGATCTCAAACGAAACGCTTCCGTTACCCACGATGATCGCCGCCCGGAACTCAATCACGTCGGGCCCAAATTGACGCAGGATTTCACCAGTTTCCTGCCGACTCTTCAGATGGGAAGACATCTGCGAAGTGTTGCGACCCAGTCCTCCCAGGTAAACAACCTTTTTGACTCCCGCTGCTTTGGCCGCCGCCGCGAAATTGCGCGCTGCCTTACGATCTCGATCCTCGAAATCGTTCCCGTCCTTGTCCATTGAGTGGATCAGGTAATACGCAACGTCGATGCCCTTTACCGCTTCATTCAGACGTTCATCTGCTTGCAATGAGTCGGCTTCCACCACTTCCACGGATCCGCTTCCTTCATGTCGGAATCGGGAACTCCCGCGCACCATGCACCGGACCTCATGACCGCGCAAAAGCAGATGCGCAATAAGTTCTCCGCCGATGTATCCGGAAGCGCCCGTGACCAGTGCTTTCATTTTTGGCAGCGATACTGAATCAGGATTCGTTCACGCCCGCCGGGGGGCTGCCCCCGCTCGAATACACTCAGCGTGCTCGTTGCGGCCCTATTCATCGCCACCGCTTTACGGCGGCAGGCGGCCCCACAGTACTTAAGCTCATGCCAGCTTCTATCGAGCCAGCGTTTCCAGGGAATTGCCCCTCCACAAACTGTACATCTCTTTGAGTGACCTTCTCCTCTTCCGGATAAGAAATCCACCTCGCTTGCCACGGTGATCACTCCTCCTCTTTATTAAACGCGGTCATCCTGCGACTTTGCTGCGAGAACGTGCAACCTGCTTATTCATCGCTTCTCGGTCGAGCCGCCGGACTTCGAGGACCGTGAACGCAAGTCCAAACGAAACCATCAGGAAGACAATCGAGCCAACCACAAAGATAAGTGCATCGGACATTTCATCTTCCTTTCGTAGCAACGCGGAAGTAGATGCCGACGGAAAGAATCGATGGCACCCAGAGTCCGACAAACAGCCCTGCTTCCTTGCTCGCGCTCATGCCCACTCCAAACCAGAGTGCGACCGAGAACAGAAACGAGAGAAATGCAGCCAGTAGAATCAACCAATCTGCCTTCGTGAACACGATGCAACCTCGCATGCTTTAGGGATAGGCGGCCGGTCTCACCGGCCGCCAGGATGTTGTGGTTCTAGCGGGTAGCGTGAGCCGCGACACGTCCCCAGCGATGCTGGATCGCCTTGAATGAAACTGCCTGATAAAGAGCCGCCAGACCCACCAGCAGGTACACAGCTGAGCTAAGCGCCGACGTCTCCCCGAACTTCATGCCGAAGATCGCCGCCACCAGGTCAAAGTGAGCTACGGCCACCAGACCCCAATTCAATCCACCGACTACCAGGAGTACGGCTGCGATAACATCCAGTGTTTTCATTTCATTCCTCCTTCAAATGTTCCATGTATGTGGGTTGTTGTTATTTGGTATCCGGTAAGAGCACCGTGTCGATTACGTGAATCACTCCATTGCTGCACAGAATGTCCGTCTTCACCACGTTTGCGTCGTTCACGGTGACGTTGCCGCCCATCGTCGCAATCTTGAGCGGTTCGCCATTGACGGTCTTCGCCGAGGTTAGCTTCACCACATCGCTTGCCTTCACATCACCCGGCACAACGTGGTACGTGAGGATCGCCACCAGCTTGCTCTTGTTCTCCGGCTTCAGTAGGTCTTGAACCGTGCCTGCTGGCAGCTTCGCAAACGCCTCATCGGTCGGCGCAAAAACCGTGAATGGACCCTTGCCTTTCAAGGTATCCACCAGACCGGCTGCCTCGAGTGCCTTGGCCAGGGTGTTGAACTGCCCCGCCGAAACCGCGGTGTCAACGATGTCTTTCTTCGGCGCGCCGGCCATCATGGAACCAGCCAGCAGCAGGGAAATGGCAATTACGGGAATTACTTTCTTCATCTTCTTAACCTCTTTCAGGATTGAGTTTTACTTGCCTGAGTTGAAGATGAGTCAAACTCTTTTGCGAATCAATCAAACGCTGTCAGAATGCAAGTTGGTTTCTTGCAGGTCAAGTGGCTGCTTTTATTTGTCGTGTGAATCACTAGCGTTGGCAGGGGGGTGGAGGACCACCTTCTAGGCCAGTTCCCGCTTTGAAACCTTCACCTGAACTTTATTTCTATCCGTTTGTCGGATCTCCCCACCCCAATTTGCTAACCTAAATACATAAGGTGGTGAAAGACGCTTTTTTCAAGCGCCTCACCACCTTTCGTTCTTTGAAAACTCGATGCTGGCAAGCTGTCGACGTCCACCACCGTCCTGCGTGACAGACCGACCGACTTAGGCTGTCCACCGTCGTTTACTGTGACTATCCATCTAAGTCTTTTGTTTTGGTGGTCAATGAAATAAGTGATTTAGATTCATGGTCACTGGGGGAGGGGGTATCGTCTCACCCGTAAGCTCTTTT
>DASTGW010000388.1:0-10050 GCA_035718705.1 Terriglobales bacterium
TCCGGCCGAGGACGCCAGGATCAGCCCCATAAGATCGACGCCACAAGGCATCGCTGATCACGACCACGGGCGCAAAACCGAGCGCGAAGTCCTGGTGACCAAACAAGCGTCCTAGTTCGGGAGTGGCGCCGAGCATGGAAAAGTAGTTGGGGGAGACCTCCATCATTTCCAAATGTTCGGGCTGTTTGGTGCCGGTCAAATTTGTGGGGCCGAATACAATGACACTCACATCTTCGAACACATCCGTCCGCGTTCTAAGGTCGTCGAGCTCCGGCACGGAAAACCGGACGCCCCGCAACCCTACCCCTGGGTTGTTAAAGTAGATCCTTACGAGGCGGTCGGGGTCGGGGAACGGAAGTGAACGAAGCAACACGGCATTCACGATGCTGAAAATGGCTGTGTTGGCTCCCACGCCCAGAGCCAGCGTCAGGACAGCCACGATCGTGAACGTGGGCATCTTGAGGAGCATGCGCAAACCATAGCGAACATCCTGAAGTAAAGTCCCCATGAAGCAGCTCCTTTCGGTCAATGTCACGAAATCACAGAAAGACGAATTTCCCCACTCCGGGGGAGGCGTTCGGCGCTCCTACTTGGACCAGGGCGGAACCACGCCGTTGCTGCGCGCGTAGGCGATCGACTGCCCCAGATGCTCGTGTTGGTCTTCGAGAATCAGCATCAGCGCGCCCTGCTTCGTCATGTCTCTTCCGAACAGTTTCACCGGCGCCTGCAGGTCGTTGTCGGAAAGTGCCGCAATCGCTTTTTGCAGATTGAGGTAAGAAGCCTTCAGAGCTTCCTGCATTTTCTCCGGATCGGTGATGGGCGCGGGCGATGCCCCAGTATTCGGTGTGCCCGAAAGCACGCCGGCGAGCAGGCCGTTCTCTTTAACGATCAGGTTGAAAACGTCAGCGACGGAGCGAACGCCCTGGGCGGGCTTCCACTCGTACTTGCCCGACATAACGCGAGCGAGTCCAGTGAATTTGTCGGAAAGCGTTCCGGCATCTTTTGCGAAGGCGGCCTGTATTCCTACCGACTGCGCCTGCGCCAACGGCACCATAAGAGCAAACGCAAGCGCGCACACTCCGTACAGAGTCAGAATCTTCTTCATGTGGAACTCCTCTACGTCGCTAAACGACTCGACTGCTGGTTCCTGCTGACTGGACGATATGCCGCGAGAACCAAGTGTTTGCAGGAAAAGTGACATGCGGTATCCGCAGTGAGACAAGCGGTCAGTCCTCGGCGATGTCTCCTTCGAAGGCCCAGCTATAATCCGTGCCGGAGGGGTACACACCCATTGCTCGAAGCCACACCAGACAGGGGACGGATGAGATGGATTTTGATCCTGTGTGCGTGGACGATTGTGGGACTGTTGTTCACGGTGCGGGAGATCGTGGTGGCGAAGGCTCACGGCGGGCACGTCAGCTGGGTGATCGTGGGTGTGATCGAACTCGTCTACTGGAATGTATGGGCGGCGTGCACGCCGCTCGTGATTGCTCTGGCAAAACGGTTTCCGTTGACGGGGTCGAGGTTTGCACGTCACATCGCGATCCACACGCTCACGTCGTTCATAATGGCTCCCCTGGGATCGGTCACCGCATACTTTCTGAGCCATGGACTTCTGCGGTTACTTCTTCGCCTAACCGATCCTGGTGCGCCACCCCTTCCTTCGACGTTCACAGCCAGCGTTCTGTCGATGAGCTTCACTGGCGTGCTTACATACTGGTTAGTTGTGGGGCTGTATCAGTCGATCCACTTTTACCACGCTGCTATGGAGCGTCAGACTCGAGCGGCGCAACTGGAGACGCAGCTCTCCCACGCCGAACTTGAGAACCTTAAGAGCCAGTTACATCCGCACTTTTTATTCAACAGTCTCCACACCATTGGAGTCCTGATGCAGGAAGACGTCGAAGCTGCGAGCAATCTGCTGGTCAGCCTCGGAGACTTGCTGCGTATGGCCCTCGAACGACGCGAGAACGAGATCACCTTGCAAAGCGAGCTCGAGTTTGTCGGCAAATATCTGGCGATCGAACAGACACGCTTTCATGATCGGCTGAACGTCCATATGCACGTGCCACCCGACCTTCTCGGAATCTATGTACCGAGCCTGGCGCTTCAACCCCTGGTTGAGAATGCCATCAAGCATGGCATCAGCGTCGATTCCGCCGCAGGCCGGTTGGAGATTGCTGCGCAGTTCCACAACGGTAGAGTCTTGCTTTGCGTTCGCGATGACGGCCCGGGCCCGGCACCGGGATCGCGCCTGCGATTCGGCGTCGGACTTACCAATGTCCAGTCACGCTTGAAACAGCTCTACGGGGACGAGTCGTCGCTGGAACTTGCAGGGGGCGACGGTCGAGGCTGTGAGGCCATCATCACCATTCCACTGCGGAGATCGCATGAAGACCAGGGTCCTCATCGTCGATGACGAACCGATCGCCCGGCGCGGTATCCGTCGCTATCTGGCCGAACACGACGGCATTGAAGTTGTAGGCGAGGCGGCGAACGGAATAAGTGCGGTGGAGCTGATCAATGAACTTCATCCCGACATCGTTTTTCTCGATGTGCAGATGCCTGATCTGGATGGTTTTGGGGTCATCGAAAATGTGGAAACGACCGGCCCCTCTCCCGTTTATATCTTCGTCACGGCTCACGATGCGCACGCCATTCGTGCATTCGAAGTGCACGCTGTTGACTATCTCTTGAAGCCGTATGATAAGGAGCGATTTGCCAAGGCTCTGGTTCACGCACGCCAGATCCTCGAACAACGTGGGAAAGCAAATCGAGATCTCGAACCACTACTCCAGTCTCTCCGTAGTCTCCGCCCATTCGAACGCTTTGTGGTGAAGGACAAGAAGCGGATTTTTTTTGTTCCCGTTGCCAACGTTTTGTGGATCGAAGCCGCAGGAAATTATGCGTGCATACACACCGCCAGAGACAGCCACCTGTTGCGGGAAACCCTGGCCCGCCTGGAAGAAAAACTGGCGCCACACCACTTCATCCGCGTACGGAAATCGGCCATGGTGAACGGTGACTGCATTAGCGAGATTCGTCCGATGTTCGATGGGGTTTACGACATCGTACTGGCAGAAGGAACGGTGGTCACGTCGAGCCGCAGATACGCCCACAAGTTACGCGCGCTACTGGATCCTAGTACTGGCAACTGGATGTAAATTGGCATGTCGGCGCGGGAATGTCAGCGGAGAATGATCCGGATCCATAAAAGATGGCTGGTTACAAAAACAACGCTTACCGCCGCTGAACCCTTCGTGGCCATACACCTCAGTCGCATTAACTTCGGTCAGCCACAAAACCATCGTGCGAGTTCCTCTCTACCACAACAAAACAGGCCGCCGGAATCGGCGGTTGAAGTAGCGAAACATTGGTAATTGATCCGAGCACAAGCGTTTTCAGATGCTTCTCCCGGATATGTAGAGTTCCACGAATTAAAGACTGAACCGCACTACATCCGCGATTCGGTAGCCCCTTAGGATCGCGAGTCTCCCATCCGCGCCCCAATCGTAATCAACTATGCCAGCGTCATTGCCGGTGTTGAGACGCTCCACCTTACCCGTCCGCAGGCTCAACTCGTAAAGGCTCCAGCGTGGATCCTTGCCGTTGATGAATGTTAACGATCTTCCATCTGGCTTCCATTTCCAGTCGTACGCGTCCTGCGGAATATCCAGCGCCCGTTCGACTGCGTGGGTGGCCGCTGAGATCAAGACAAGTTTCCCGTTGCCGTCCTGCTGTGCCCGGATTGCGATCCATTTTCCCGCGGGGCCAGGTCCGGGAGAGACCGAGTAGTCGAAATGGAGATCGAACTGCGTCTGAAGTTGGTAACCGCCGACATTTATTTGTTCACGCGACTTACCATCGAGTGAGGTGCGCCACAGACTCGACTTCGTTCCGTCCAGGTGGATGTAGTAAACGGACTGGCCGTCGGGCGTGCACTTGGGGTCGGCATCCTCGCCATCGGTTATACGGGTCAACTTGGAAGTTTGTGTATCCATGACCCAGAGCGATGGCTTCTCGTTGATGGTTTTGCGCAGGAGAACAATCTCGTTGCGGGAGCACGGCGCCACACGTTGCGTAAAGTTGTCGAGCGTACTGACTATCTCCCCGGTGGTGCTGTCGAGGGATTGCAGTTTCCCGGTTTCAGAAACAATTGCCAATCGTGACGTGCCCAGCCAGCGGACCTGAGGAAACGGATCGGTCAACGTAGCTAATTGGCGCTTATCCGATTTGCTCTGTGATACTTCAGCAGAGATAAAGCCCTCAAGAGAGATGGCGACCGCGGTTCTGGCATCATTCGCGACATCGAAGATGGGATAGTAAGTGGAAGCCCCGAGCAATGGTTGAGGCGGCCCTCCGTGCACGGATTGTAGCCAGAGATGTCCCGCGTTTTCGGAAGCAATCGAAGTTGAAACCAGGAAAGCGTCGCGTTTAGGAATCAGAACGGCGTCTTCGGCCTTGAACGGAAGCGAAATTTCGCTCTGCGACTTCGATTGCGTGTCGATGGTGACGATTGCGCTGTTTGTGCCCTTCACACGGCCGACAGCAAGCGAGATGCTTTTCTGGTCCGATGAAAACGAGATTGTGGAAAGGGAGTCCACGTAGTAGTCGCTCGATGCGAGGAAAGCCACCTGCATGATCTTCTGATCGGCGAGATTGAGGATCTTCACTGGATATCCCGCCGCATCCTTTTCCAGCACGGCGATGTATTTTCCGTCCGGCGATATTCCCAGTCCGAAGGGAGTGTCGTTGAGGACCGGCTGAGGATCGCCGCCCAACTGAGCGACCCGGTAGAGGCCGTGAGCGGAATCGTCAACACGCGCAAAGTACACATAGTTGCCATCGTGAGAAAACTTGAGCAGCCCAAACATGCCTGGTGTGCTGGACACAAGTTCGCGCTCACTGCCAGTTGCCAGATGTTTCAGCCAAAGGCTACGTCCTGCACCGTCATTTGCGATGTAGGCGACGTACTGACCGTCGGGCGAGATCGCCACACGCAAGACTCGTCCGGTGGAAGTCACCTTGGTCATTGTTAGCGGTAAGCCGGCGACGATCTTTTGTTCCGAGCGATGCGACAGCAAAACGGTAGAGAGCACTCCCAACGCGATCAGCGCAATTGCCGAAGTCAGATAGAGCAACTTGCTTCGAGAATCAGGGCGAACAGGGACGGCGGCCTCGCCCTGGGCCCGATCACTTATCGCGAAGTCAAGGACATCCGAATCAGGCCTAGCCTCGTCAGTCAAACCTGCTCCCTCCACCGTTACCGGAGCAATGAACCGGTATCCGATACGCGGAACGGTCTGCACGTACACCGGAGCAGTCGCGTTGTCGTGGAGGGCGGTCCGGATCTGGCGAATACAGAAGTTCAGCCCGGACTCGAAATCCACAAAGGTGTCTTCGCCCCAAAGGTGCGCCTGCAACTCTTCGCGGGTGACTATCCGTCCGGAATTGCGAATGAGATAGGACAGGACGGATGCGGGCTGACGCTGCATGCGGACAATGCGTCCGTCACGGCGTAGCTCGGGTATATCCGCATTCAGTTCGTAAGGGCCGAAACGGAATACCGACTGCGCATTATTTTGGGCTGAAATCACCAGCAGACCAGCTCCTCATCCCACCCGGCAACTACTTACATTGTAATGGGATACGAACTCATCTGTAACTTTGTTCCATTCCATCGACAGATGCGCTCATCCCTGTTTTCTTTTGTGAGGAGATGGCGTCTGTCGGGACTGGGTTTCGCGGGAAATGTGGGTGGCCTGAGCCCTTCTGCCCTTTCTGCAACCTTGCGTCGTTTACCCCAGAACGAGTTCAGTACGTTGGTTGCCGTCTCCTTATATCTACGAAACAAAAAGGCAGGGTCTCCCATGCAGTACCAATGGCGAATTTCCCTTGCTCTGGCAGCGGTGGCGGCATTTGGAACGCAGCTTGCGACCGCGCAGAGCATCGATCCCAAAATGAAGGCATTCCTCCAGAATGCGACCAAACTTCAGGACAAGTTCACCGAGGGTGACGATCGCGTCCTTTCCCCCGGCACCAAAACATTTCTCAATTCGACAAAAGCTGCAATCGATCCGGCAAGCATTGGCGAGGAGGAAGAAGAAGGTACTCCCAACGGCATCGTTCTTAATGGCGCTGGGATACGAAGCGCGCTCGCGCCGTCGACTCAAAGTTTCACTCAAGCGTCGGTTCCAGGACTGATCTCGGTATCGAAGAGCGCTTTGGATTACCAGTACAGCCGAATCGGCGGCTTCACCCAGAACGACAGCGCGACCGCATGGTGTGGCAGCAATATCGTGACGGCGTACAACGATACTTCTGTTTACGACTTCACCTTACTGAATACCCCAAGCATTTCGCTCACTGGTCTGAGCTACTCAGGCGATAACGGCAAGACATTCACGAATCTTGGGTATCTCAATCCCGGAACCGATCCGTTCAGCTTCATCGGCGGTCCGCACACAGTCATATGTACGGACGCGAAGACTTTCTATTACGCAGGATTTTTCGAAAAGGGAGTCTTGAATCCGGGCGGCTGGTATGACCCCTCGTACGGGGTTGGTATTTCCAGGTCCACAGATGGCGGCAAGACATGGTCTGCGCCGACGCCCACCAAAATGTACTCCAACTGGTGGCAGTTGCCTGACTGGGCGAGCTTCGCCATTGATCCAACGAATTCGAATCGCATGTACGTTTCGTACACCTTGATCGATTACCTTGGCAGCCAAACCTTGGACTGCCAGGGGAACGGCAGCTATGCCATTGAATTCCTGAAATCGAATGACGGTGGGCAAACGTGGTCTTCTCCCGCCATTCTGTCTGAAGAATGTCGCAACAGCGGCAACGCCGTGACTGCTTCGCAAGTCGCTGCCGGAGCGGGTGGCAGAGTATATGTCAGCTATCTGCACTTCACCGGAGAAGACGCCGAGCAGATCATGGTGGCTCGTTCGTCGGATGGCGGTGCCACGTTTTCCACGGCGCAGGCGTCGGACGCCGTTCCAGCCGGTATGGTGCATCTGCTGCAAGGCTTCATGCTGACGAACGAGTACCCCTCGATCGCGGTGGACAACTCGAAAGCGGGTTCGAACGGTACCGTTTACATCGCCTGGACCGATGGCCGTGCGCGGCAGATCCTCGATCTCGCCGGTCCCGACGGGATCTACGCTTTCGGCGACGCGGTTGTGATCCGATCGTCCGACTTTGGTACCACGTGGAGCGCGCCTCACGCAGTTCGCACTGACGATGGCCCAACCGACTTACCCAGCGGCGACCAGTTCTTCCCCAGCGTTGCTGTGGACAGCACGGGCGCGGTTGCGGTCTGCTACTACGACCGTACTCGCGACGCCGCAAACAATGCCGCAGACCGCCGCTGTTCTCTCTCGTCAAACGGAACCAGGTTCGCATCGAAGCTACTGACGCAAAAGCCTTTCAGTTTCGCTCACTTCACCGACATCGGACTGGAGCGAGGCTACGTCGGAATGCGTGACGGGGTAGCAACCGACCCAACCGGCGCCACCAAGGGCTTCTTCAACGCCTTCCAGGTGCAGGTAGCGAACAATCCGAACATTTATGGCGGGAGCGTGCAGTAATGAAAATCTTTAAGACAATCTCAATTTCCGTTGCGGGTCTCCTGCTAGCAAGTACTGCATTTGGGCAGAATCGAGCGGCAAACAACACACAGTTGCAGGTGCTCAAGAACACAGCCAGCCAGATGGACAGCTTCCAGCGCCAAATGCTCTCAGCCGGCATGAAGAACTTGCTCCACCTGGCAAAGGCGCCGGCGAAGTCGCAACTAAACTCGAAGGGCTACTCCTCTCCAGCGTTCCAAGGTGTGATGGATGCCGCTATGGCTCGAATGACGCAGAGGGCAAACAACGACGGCAGGAGTGGTTCTATTGGAAAGGTCGTCTCCGTTTCTGCTCCGGAACTGGACTATATACACACTCGCATTGGCGGATTCACGCAGAGTGAAACCTCCGCCGCATGGTGCGGGCAAAATGTCGTTGTCGGGTTCAACGACTCCGGCGCTTACGTTCGCTCGTACCTGATGTCGAACGGCGGACTTAGCTTCAGCGGTGTCGCCTACTCGCGCAATGGTGGCGCATCCTTCTACGAATTGCCGACTTTGACTCCGCCTTCTGACGGAGGTGGTTTCCTCGGTGGCGATCCTTCCATCGTTTGCAATTCCGCGAACGACTTCTATTACGCCTCTCTCTATCAAGACATCGTTCCCTCCACCAGCAAGACGCCGACGCAGGTCTATAGCGGAATCGCAGTCAACTACTCGCCGAACGGTGGCGCCGGTTGGTCGTACCCGGTGGTTGCGGTGCAGAAAGACGGCTATTCGCACGTGCTGGACAAGGAGTGGATGGCCGCTGATCCCACGAATTCCAACCGGCTGTTCATCACCTACACCGACTTCGACGGATCGTTCAGCGGCAAGGGCGAATGTGCCTACAGTTTCCGCACGGCAATTGAATTGGTGTGGTCCGCAAATGGAGGTAAGTCGTGGAGCAAGCCGCTGGTCATCGACGAACAGTGCCCATCACGCTTCGACGGTTTGCAGGGATCGCAAGTCGCAGTCGGTCCTGACGGCGATGTGTACGTAGCCTGGGTTTACGAAAATCCGACAGCAGCTACGCTTCGCTTTCGGCGTTCGCACGATCATGGCAATTCGTTCAGCGACATCCAGGAATTGAGCACGGTAACACTTGACGGCCCGTACGGCGCCGGCGCATTGCAGGGTCTTTTCCGTACGAACGTGTTTCCTTCGCTCACGGTCGATACCAGTAACAAGTCGTCCCGCGGAACCGTCTATGTTGCCTGGGCTGATGGACGAAACAACTCGATCTTCGAGTTGAACTCGTTCCTCAACGCATATCAATTCGGCGACATCACGCTCATGCGATCGGCCGATGGCGGCGTGAATTGGACTTTGCCGGTTTCGGTGAGCCCGATGCCCGCCGATTTCACTGGTGCTGGACGCGATCAGTTTATGGCCGGACTGTCTGTCGATTCGTCAGGCAAGCTCGCAGTGTGTTATTCCGATCGGCGAAACGATCCTGCCAACAATCAGGTTGATCACTACTGCTCGCTCTCGACTGATCAGGGAACAACCTTCACCGACTTTCGCGAAACGCCGACGAGCTTCAATCCCAGCCACTTCAACGACGCCTACATCAACGGTTGGTATATGGGCGATTACGACGTCGTGACGAGTGACCGGACCGGAGCGAACCTCGGATTCTTCAACAGCTTTGAGATGGTCACCAATACGAATCCGGACGTCTATGGATTTCGTTTCTAAAATTCAATGTTTCGTGGCTACTTCAGGCCGCCGTTACCGGCGGCCTGTTTTGTTTGTGGTTGCGCGGGACTTGCACGATGGTCTTTGTGGCTGACCGATGTTGATTCAATTGAGGTTGGTAATACCACCAAGGGTTGAGCGGCTCGTTTTAACGAAAACTCTTCATGTCCGATTCAATATCTTCGAAGCCTGTTGTTAGGGTTGTGAACCCAAAGGCGTGTCAGTTGTCTTGGTCGGTTGGGGCCATCTGGCCCCACGCAGATAACCATGAAGTCAATGCATCAGCTTACGAATATGTGTTTTCGTTTTGGGCGCCAAAGTCAAAGTTCGCAGCCATTGCTCGACCACGATGGCTTTCCCTTCGGTCAACCCGTATTCGCCCCATTTGGGTTCGATCCAACGTCTCAACACGGTCAGATAAGACAAGCGGGTCGAGTAACGTTGTGGAAGCTCCCAGTCGATATACTGCGCGATCAGTACGCCGATGGCTCCGACGTGACGGGTATCCTCGTTGGGCATCGACGGAGCTCAAGCCGTCGAGAAAGGCAGATTTGCTTGACTAAAATCAAGCAGACGAGGAACCGGTTTGGGCTCCAAGAGTTTCAGTTGTGAAGAACGTTTGCGCGGCATCATTCGCGGTGCCCTTGACCGCGAGATGATGGTGGCGCTATCGACTCAGTTTACGTGTAGTCGGCAACTCGGATGTTACGAGGAAAGATTAATCATAATCTTTTCTTTCA
>DASTGW010000389.1:0-2188 GCA_035718705.1 Terriglobales bacterium
TCATCTCAGGCCAGTACTTCCCCGTGGTGTTGTCGAGGATGTAATGGTTGTAGATGTCCGGCATGTTCAACGGCATGGAGCCATTGGTGACGCTGGCAAACTGGGAGAAGTTGAGGCCGTGGCTGTACTCGTGCAGCATCACGGTCACGAGGTTCAACTGATTCGCCGGGGTATTGAGATCGAAGCCGTAATACCAGCCTTGTCCAGCGAGGCAGGTCGGCTTGCCAAGTTCACTGTTGAAGCGAACGCGCATGTCGGAGGAGCCTGCCGGGATCGAGGGATCTAACGCTTTCAGGTCCTGGCCGGCGCGCTTGTTGGCGAGCGCCGAGCCGTACCAGGTGTTTGAGAACTCCGGACCGGGAAATTGCCCGACGGTGTCGCCTTCGAAGTCAGACCAGATGAAGAGAATACCGGTGGAACCGAGAACGCCAGAAGTGGCCGTGCAAGCCAGCGGTTCGAGCGAGGCAAGGATACGAATCTCGACGGGAGAGTCGATGGTTTCGCTCCACAGGCGAGCGGCTTCCTTGAAAGCATTCAAGCGCTGTGCGCCGAGGGTGGTACCAGGATTGCCGCCGACCGGAACTGCCGGGGTGGGATCGTTGAATCCAATACCGGGGAGATTATTGTTAACGACGGTAATTTTGGCTTTCGCAAATGCCTGCGAAGCGGCGAGCGAGAGAAGGAGTGCGGCGAGGAACAGTTTCCGCATGACTATTTCTCCTCCCACTTGGTCGGATCGTTCTTCGCCTTCTTCGCTTCTTCGGCCTTCGTGGTATCGGCCTTCAGGAAGGCTTCCGCCTGCTTCTTGCTCGATACGCATGAGGTGGAGACGCTTCCATCAGGGTTAGTCCTGGCCACCAACATGTTCTCGAAGCGGCCGTCGATATTCATCACTTGAGAGCCGTTGCCGACGCGCTTCGCCGTGAGGCCTTCGGCGGAATCGTTCAACTTCATGCCGGCGACGAGGGCCTGGATCTCCTCCTGCGTCGGCTGACGCAGCTTGCCGGATTTGGCATCGATGGCTACTTGTTGTCCGGAAGCGCCGACGGCGACTTCATCGTTCCCCGGGGTTTTGCCTTTCGCTGCGCTCTGCGCCATACCGGCAACAGACGCGATCGTCAAAAGGCCTGCAAGGACGGTTCCGGACGTAACGATCCGGCCCAACTTGCCATTGAACTTCAACATGGGACTTCCTCCTACTTTTGAGTAGCTGAGAGAACTGTGGCTTGCGATTTACTTCCCGAAGCCTTGTCAACGAACGCGTTGGGAAACGCGATGCCTTTGGCTGCGGATTTGAAAGAGAACGCCACTAACGCAGACGTTATGGGCGCCATTTCCTGTCTTGGTGGGGCGAATCATCCCAGCTATTAACGAGGAAGTGAATAGGTGTTTACACCGAGAGTAGCGGAAAAACAGTGAATCAGGACGAGTCGAACGATATCAGGGACGAACCTGTTAACCCTCACGTTAGTGTCGGAGTGGCTGGTAAGGTTTACGGCTTAATCACTCGGATTCGGCTGTGGGGCGGCCTTTTTACTCAAAAGTTGCTCGATGGTGAACTTCCCTTTCAAGCCAGGCTTCTGCGTTTTCCAGTCGTGATACTGATGGCAGAGGAAGCAGCCATTTCCTGCTGCACCCACTTTGGTTGGTTCCGCGCTATGGCAGGTGCGGCAGGTTTCGATGCCCGGGATCAGCACGTCGGAAGTTTCCTTGCTCGTCTTGACCTTGCTATGACAGGAATCGCACGCGACTGCCTGATGCGAATAGTGATTGAAGGTAGAGTTTGGCAGCCAGCGCGCGGTGATGTTCGCCTGCTTGACCTTTGGCTGTGGTGCATTGGGAATGTTTTCGAGCTGGTGGCAAAGCTTGCAGTTCTTGCGCCACATCAGCGTTTCCGCCTGCTGCGTTTGAATGCTGACCCACTCTTCACCAGAGTGTGCCGGAGGCGGAGGCTGAAGGCCGGGGATGCGCCGGATCGCAACTGGAGCTTCACGCCATACGTTGGGATGCGCCGCTAGATACTGCTTGTACTTCTGCTCGACAAAGTCGTGGATCACTTCGGGCTTGCCGTGAGGGACCAGGTCAGGGATGCGCTCGTCAAACTGCAACTGATGGCACGCCGCGCATTGTGTCGCATACTTGATCGGGCTCATGTGAGCACGACCGGTGGAGGGCGGTAGTTCTTCGA
>DASTGW010000390.1:0-2926 GCA_035718705.1 Terriglobales bacterium
TCAGGCTTTTCTGATCAAGACTTTGGTTCCTTCCGGCAGCTCGCCGTCGGTGAGTTCAACTTTTCCGTTTCTGACGATTCCGTGAAGGACGCCGCTGATGACGGGCGCAGGAGCTTCGGCCTGCGGCTTCGAGCGTCCCGACCCACTATCCATGGCTTCGTTGGCGAGGCGATCGGCATCTTTGTTCTTGCCGCGAAGCACGTGCTGAATGTTGAACCAGTCCAGCTGCGAGATCAGCCGCTTCGCTCTTGCGTGTAGCTCCTGCAGTTGGAGATTGTTGACCTTGTAGATGCCCTTGATCTGCTTCACCATCAACTCGGAGTCGGAGACGACCTGCATCGCTCGCTGTTGGTTCGTCACCGCCCACTCGAGAGCAGCGAGAAGTGCTGAGTACTCGGCATAATTGTTCGTCTGGTGGCCGAGATATTGGCTCAGCTCGGCCAGTTTCTTGCCCTGGGCATCTGCGATGTAGACGCCGTAGCCGCTCGGACCGGGATTCCCTCGAGCCCCGCCGTCGGTGTAGGCGGTGATGCAGTCGTCGGGCTTGGCGGGTTCGTCGTAAAGAGCGGCACTCTTCATGGGAAAGCGGCGGAAGGGCATCGGATGAGTCTAACAAAGTAAGAAGGACGATGAACGAGGTGAAAACGTCATCCGCGGAAAGTCTGTACCAGGAGCCACACGTTCAATGCCGCGATGAAGAAGGCCACGATCCACGCCAGTAGCTTCGTCGCCGTTGAATTTACGAACTCGCCCATCTTGCGACGATCGCTGGTGAACATGACTAGTGGGAAGACGGCGAAACTCAATTGCATGCTGAGGATCACCTGGCTGAGGACCAGCAACTTCGCTGTGCCGCTTTCGCCGGCGACCGCCGTCACGATGATCGCCGGAATGATGGCGATGCCGCGCGTGATGATGCGGCGTAGCCAGGGCTTCATGCGGATGTCGAGGAAGCCTTCCATCACGATTTGTCCAGCGAGTGTTCCGGTGAGCGTTGAGTTCTGCCCGCTCGCCAGCAATGCCAGCGCGAACAGTGTGCTGGCGCCGGTCACGCCGAGCAGCGGCGTGAGGAGTTTGTAGGCATCCTGGATTTCGGCAACATCGTGTCCACTGCCATGGAAGGCCGCAGCGGAAACGATCAGAATGGCGGCATTGATCAGCAACGCGAAGGTCAACGCTACGGCCGAGTCAATGTTGCAGAACTTGATGGCTTCGCGCTTGCCTTCCCGTGTGCGGGCGTAGTCTCGCGTCTGCACGATCGCCGAATGAAGATAGAGATTGTGCGGCATCACCGTGGCGCCGAGGATGCCGATCGCGATGTAGAGCATCTCGGGATGCGTGATGATCTGCGAGGAGGGAATGAAGCCCCGGGCAATTCCGGCGAAGCTCGGATGCGAGAAGAGAATCTCGAGCCCGAAACACAGACCGATGACGGCGATCAGTGAAATCACCAGCGCTTCGATGTAGCGATAACCCTTCTCCTGCAGGAAGAGCATCAGGAAGACATCGAGGGCGGTAAGACACACGCCCCATATCAGCGGGATATTGAACAGCAGGTTCAGAGCGATGGCCGATCCGATAACTTCAGCCAGATCGCATGCCGCGATCGCGATTTCGCAAACGAACCACAAAACCAATGACACTGGTCGGCTGAAGGAATCACGGCACGCCTGTGCGAGATCGCGTCCAGTGACAACGCCCAGCTTGATGCAGAGGCTCTGCAGCAGGATCGCCATCAGGTTCGAAATCATGACGACCGACAGCAGCGTGTAGTTGTAACGCGATCCGGCGGCGAGGTCGGTGGCCCAGTTGCCGGGATCCATGTATCCGACCGCCACGAGGAAACCGGGCCCGGCGAACGCGAACAGCTTGCGCAGAAACGTAGAAGACGCAGGAATCGGGATGCGCGTGCGCACATCGGGCAACGCGGCCCTATCTCGTTTCCAGGTTTCTGTCGTCGTGTTCATAAGTCGGTCGCTAGCTGTTGGTGGTTAGTCGTTCGCAATCACGCTTTGGCTCGAGCTACTCTTTGCTTGGTGCGTTCCCTTGCTTCTTCTACCCAGACTTTTTCCGCTGCATTGTGGCCGAGAGGAACGGTGCCGGCGTCGGTCTCGAGCGTGAGCGTCTGGTCGTAATTGCGATTGGTAATGCGCACCTGTGCGCGCGGACGTATGCCGCGCGTCTCCAGGAATTCGAGTAACTGGCGATCGCGCTCGTACACGCTGTTCACGATGTAGCTCTGGCCGGGTTCCGCAGCGGCCAGGAGAGTGAGACCGCGGCGTTTTCTCGTCACCGGACTCTCGGGGATCATCTGGTTGCCGTGCGGACAAATGCCGCCGCGTCCGATCTTGCTCGCCAGCAGCGTTTCGAAGTCTGATGACACAGCATGTTCGAGCCGCTCGGCTTCATCGTGGACCTTGAACCACTCCATGCCGAAGACTTCGTGCAGCATGCGCTCGATGAGGTGATGGCGGACGGCCAGCCTTCGCGCAATCTCGCGTCCGGATGGTGTGAGTTGCACCCGTCCGTCGGCCTGCACGCGCACCATGCCGTCGCGCTTGAGGCGCCGCAGGGCCATCGTCACCGCCGGAGCAGAAACCGACAGCCAGTGCGCGAGCGTAGCGGAGATCACCTCCTGCCCTTCGCTCTCAGCCTCGAGAATGGCCTTGAGGTAGTCCTCTTTGGAGACGGTGATCATTAAGCTTAGATTATACAGGAAAGGTTAACTGTGGTTAACCATCGGCATAAAGCACTGGTTACCGCGTACGTGTGGAACGGATACGGTCTACGAAATCCCTGCTGTTCCTAATAATCCTGATGATCTGCGCTAGAGTTGGTGAGATATGACGGCCGGTCGAATGCTCCGAGTGGTGACGTTCGTGACAGCTGTCGTTGTGTTGGTCGGATGAAGTACAACATTTTGCAA
>DASTGW010000391.1:0-3416 GCA_035718705.1 Terriglobales bacterium
ATGAAATTGGCGATGCTAGATCATTCTCCAGACTGCCTGTAAATTTCTTCGGCACACTCCAAGGATGGCGCTGAAACTAACACGAAGTGAAATTGGTCGGTCCAGATCACTTCCCACTCCTTGGTCTTGGGATCGGACTTGAGCAGAAACTCGGCTCTGCGACCGACGCTCTTTCCATCGCGGTCATTTCTGTTTTCCTGCTTGAAAATCCGAGCGGCTTTCTTTTTGAGGGTCCAGTCGAAGTACCGCTCTGCTTCGTCGGCAGTACTGAACTGAGCGTTATATACGGTTACCTTTTCTCCGTCCGAGGAGTCGAGATTTCTGAAACCTAGATGAACATGGTCATGAAGATAGGTGTGAAATCCTGCCTTGGTCGACTCTCTATCTTCGAAGTCACCGCTCATGGTTTCGGTGAACGTGAGAGGATTTTTTTCGTCGGCATGTGCGAGGAAGGTGAAGCTCAGAATGAAGACGGCCACTCCAGTGATTGCACGTTTCACAAGAGAAACCTACACCGGTGCCGACATAATTTCCAGATTCTTGATGGAGAAGTCTGACGTCTTGTTTGCGAAGGCGCCACACTACCAACTTTCGTGACTGGATCAGGAATCGTTGGGGAGCTAGAAGTTAGGCCCGATTACCACGGCTGAAGCCGTGGGCTGACTGTCGACTCCTGACTCCTGTGCTTTACGACGCCATGGGGTTGGCGGCTTCGGCGATGTGTTCGAGGCCGAAGTCGCCTGCGCCGTTCGATTTGGAAGCGGCGGCGGCAAGTTCACGCTGAGTAGGAGCTTCGGCGGGAACGAAGACAGAGAACACGGTCCAGGATCCGTTGTCGGCGTAATGACTGCGCACGCGAATGTTGCCGCCCTGGCGCTGCACGATGCCGCGGGTGACCCAGAGGCCGAGTCCAGTTCCCTTCTCGCCCTTGGTGGTGAAGAACGGTTCGAAGAGGCGTTCCATATGTTCGCGCGAGATGCCGGGGCCGCGATCGGTGACGGTGACGCGCACGCCCGACCTGCCGTTCATGGGGTCGTATCCCGAACAAACGGAGAGGCGCAGTTCCTGGCCTTCGGGGAGGACGTCGACGGCGTTGGCGATGAGGTTGCCGAAGATCTGGCGTAGTTCGCCAGGGAATCCCTGGATCTCGGCGTCGTATTTGTAGCGGCGGACGACCTGGATCTTCTTGTCGGTGATCTGGCGCTGGTAGACCTCAACGACATGGTCGAGGATTTCGCTCATTCTCACCGGCACCGGCTGGGGCGACTCGCGGTAGAACGAAAGCGTGCGACGCACGATGCTGGCGACACGCGCGAGCTCGGAGCTGGCAAGATCGACGTAATGCTGGAGCGTAGGATCGGTTTCGCTCTTCTGCAGGATGTACAGGATGTTGGTGACGGCCGAGAGCGGATTGTTGATCTCGTGCGCAAGCGCGCCGGCGATGCGTCCGGCGGCGGCGAGCTTTTCGGAACGGCGAAGCGCTTCTTCGATGGCTTTGCGCTCGGAGATGTCGAACAAGGTGATGAGACAGCCGAGCACGCCGCCATCATCGGCGACGATGGGTCCGGTGTTCATCAGCAGGTGGCAGGTACGACCGTCGCTGCGCCGAAGCTCGGTTTCCACATTGCGATGCTGGTTATGGAGGGCATCGGAGGCGGAGAACTTGCGCAGCTCGGAATTCCTGCCGACGATGGAAAGATCGAAAGCTTCATCGAAGTCGCGGAAGAGCGGGTTCTCGCCGGTGATCTGATGGACCGCCTTGCTGGCGAGCACGATGCGTCCGCGACCGTCGCAAACGAGCATGCCGGAATGCGCTTGTTCGAGGATGAGGCGGGCGAGGCGTCCTTCGGCTAGGACTTGTTCGTTGCGCTTCTGGTCGCTGAGGTCGGTGACAACCATGGCGACAGCGTTGAGGTCTTCCGTGGCGAAGTTGCTGAGCGAAACCTGAACCGGAATGCGCGTGTGATTCACGGAGACGAGTTCGAGTTCGGCGATGGCACGGCGCTTGGAAGTTTCGGCGATCAAGGCCTGGAACGAAGTGCGACTTCCGCTTTCAAGGAACTCGGAGATGTGCATGCCGAGCAGTTCGGGCTCGACTTTGCCGACCATTTCGGCAAAACGGTTGTTGCAGAACAGAATGCGCCCCGCAGAGTCGAGCGAGACCGCGCCTTCGGCCATGGCGGAGACGAAGTCAGGCGTGGCGCCCAGTTGTCCTGCGAGACGATCACGCGTGATCTCGGCGCGCTTGCGTTCCTGGATCTCGCGCTCGAGTTCGAGGTTCGCCTGCAAGGTGGCGTTGAGAGCTTCTTCGAGTTTCTGGCTGTTACTGGCCATCATCTCGCCGTAGGTGCGGAGCATCTGGCTCTGCTTGTAAAGATCAACGAAGATCTTGACCTTGGCGCGGAGCACGTCAGGGTCGACTGGCTTAAGCAGGTAGTCGACGGCACCGGCCTTGTAGCCGTCGAGCATGTGGCGATCTTCCTGGCCCAGGCCGGTAAGAAAGATGATGGGGGTGTGCTTGAAGCGTTCGCGTTCGCGGATGACCGACGCGAGTTGAAAGCCGTCGGTCTCCGGCATCATGACGTCCAACACCATTACGGCTGGATCGTAGCGGAGGAGATGCTTGAGCGCAGCGTTGGCGCTGTTCGCGATCAGGATCTCCTCGCCGAGTATCTCGAGGACCGCGGTCATGGATCGCAACACGTCGGCGTTATCGTCGACTAGCAGGATCTTGGCCTTGGGGGCCTCGAGTTCGTTCTTCTTCATTCCAGCTGCAACAGTACTCATTGGTCCCTAACTTGTTACACGCTCGCTGCTGCGGCAGTGGGCTTATGGTCGGGCAGCCAGACGCGCAGCAGTGAGAAGAGTTGATCCATGTCGACGGGCTTCGGGATGTAATCCGAAGCTCCTGCTTGGATGCATTTTTCGCGGTCGCCGATCATGGCCTTTGCAGTAACGGCAATAATAGGCAGGGTCTGGAACTTGTCCATCTGGCGGATGGCGCGGGTAGCGGCGTAGCCGTCCATCTCGGGCATCATGATGTCCATGAGGACAAGATCAATGTCTGGAGTATCTTGCAGGCGATCGAGGGCGATCCGGCCGTTCTCGGCGTAGACCACTTCGACCTGCGAGCGCTCCAGGGCGCTGGTGATCGCGAAGATATTACGGGCGTCGTCGTCGACCATCAGGATCTTCTTGCCGGAGAGCTTGGGATCGGTCTGCCGGACCTGGGCGAGCATCTTCTGCTTCTTCTCGGAGAGGGTGGTCTCGTCGCGATGCAGGAAGATAGAGGCCAGTTCGAGCAGTTCGCTGGCGGTGGTAGCGGTACGAAGCACGACCTGGGATGACAGGACTTGCAGGCGTCCGCTGACCCCGGCAGGCAGTTGCTCAGGGGCGTAAGCCACGACGCGCATCCA
>DASTGW010000392.1:0-2357 GCA_035718705.1 Terriglobales bacterium
CGCAACAGTGGTTTTCAGCACCGGATCCGTCTTCCCCTCTGTCGATCTGTTGTGCCCCAGATTTACGCAAAATCATCCGCACGAAAAGTCTCCGCTTTTTCTCGACAAGGTGAAAGGCTGCGCTATACTTGCGAAGTGACCTTGTAGTGGAGGACGTGTGAAGTATCCGGTGGTTTCAAGCCTACGGCATAAAGGCAAGACGATCGAACTGGACTCGGCCCGCGAGATCATCACGCTTATCGGAATCAATGGTGAGCCGATGGGCAACTTATCGTGGGATTTCGTGATCGACCAGATCCTCGCCTATCGGAAGCCTCCCGCTTCGAGAGAGGCCAGAACAGAACCTCGCGTCACCTTAGCGTTCCGCGTGAAATACAAGACTCCTGAAGGTCAACAGTTCGAAAGCCGGGCAGGCGGCATCGGCGGCGGCGGCCTTTTTATTGAAAGCCAATCTCCGCTCTCGGTCGGCACCAAACTTTCTCTTGAATTTTCGCTGCCGGAGCGTCCAAACGAATGGCTCACCGCGAAGGGCGTAGTCGCCTGGGTCTGTCCGAAGGCGGATCAATATACCTTCAGCCCCGGCATGGGCGTGCGATTCACGGACATCGCCGCGGACATTCGAAATCGCGTGCTCGAACTGGTGAAATCGTTGCAGCAAGTCGGCCAGCCTGCTGCTTGAACAGGACGAAGATAGGACATTGCACCGCACCGTTCTCCGAGTGAGCCAGCATGAAATTTTCAGTCACCGCGACGCCAGGACATGAGGGGAAAACTCTCGAGATCGATACGAACCACGAGGTAATCAGCCTCTATGGCTCAAACGGAGCATTGCTCGGTGCCATATCCTGGAAAGACATCATCGAGCGCATCATCGCCAGTGACGACGATGTCCGATTCGCGCATGCACGCGCGCATGCGCGCGCACCGCTGGCTGTCAAGGTTAAGTACACGACGCCGGAAGGGAAACAGTTCGACAGTTTAACGGGCGGCATCGGCGGCGGTGGACTGTTCATCGAAAGCAGTCAGCCCTTGGCTCCCGGCACGGAACTCACGGTGGAATTCGCCCTACCAGATCGCCCCTGGGAAAAGCACAAGGCCAAAGCCAAGGTGGCCTGGACCCGCAACAAGCCGGAACGCTTCCTATTGTTTCCCGGTATGGGAGTCCAATTCCTCGATATCGATGACAAGTCCCGTAGCGAGCTTGTCGAACTCGTCGCCGCGCTTAATCGCTCCCGCGTAACGAGTTAAGTTCTGCCTCGATCCAGCGCCTGACCCCTCTGTCCGGATCCTTCTCGAACGCGCTTTGAAGCACCGATCGGGTTTCTGAACCGCCCACCTCCGCCATGTGATAGGCAGCTTCCGCACGCACTGCAGGGGACTGATCCTGTACGAACCGCTTCTGTATTTCGGTTCTCACGTGAGAGCTACCTGACTCTCCCAACACCGCTACTGCAGCCTGCCGGACCTCTGTATCAGGGTCTTCTAACGCCGGCAGGAGTAGCGGCGTCCAGAGACTTGTATCGACTTCGAGCAGGGCACGAATGGCGGCCCGTCTGACATGCACATCCGAAGCATGCACGAGGTTCACTACTGGTTTGAGTAGACGAGACGAGGGTTCGATTTCTCCAATGGCCATCGCTGCGGCTAGCTTTACGGCATCGGCTGGATCTTCAAGTGAACGGGACAGCCCGGCGACTACTGCCTCATCCGAAGCTGCACCCATCCGACCCAACGCCTGCGCGGCGGCTACCCGCACGACAGGAACGGGATCAGTCAAGAGCGGCAAGAGAGAAGTGACTGCCGACTGGTCGCCGATTTTCCCCAGCGATTCCACAGCAGTCCGTCTTATCTCAAAACTCTCATCGTGCAGCAATGATACGAGGAGCGCCGCTGTGTGACCGGCAGAAGGCGCAGGCGCTTCCTGAAGGCAACCAATGAGCAAGAGAGAAAAGGAAAACAGAGCAGCGAGACCGGAAAGCCGGAGGTATAAAGCATCAAAAGGTCGCGATTGGCCAAAACTGCAGCGCACGGTTAGGTCGGCTTCTGCGGCTCTTCCTGTGCTGCGGGCAGTTCCTTTGCCGCCTCAATGGATTGCTGAATCTCCTTTTGCGCTGCATCCATTTCGGCTTGGATCGTCCGCATTTCAGGATCGACGGAATTCCGCACGTCCGCCACGGCTTGCTTGAACGTGCGCAGCGCATCACCGAGTCCTTCGCCCAGGCTCTGCATGTCGGCGCCCGCGCGCACCATCGCCGCCGCGAGCCAGTAGAAGAGCGGCGGGTGATAGGTCTCGACGCCCATGTTGAACGGCGGGAGCTGGCCGTGGTCGACGATGTACTTGACGTAGTCGAAGTGGA
>DASTGW010000393.1:0-3439 GCA_035718705.1 Terriglobales bacterium
GGAACTGATCGATCACGTTCGTGAAAAGGCGATGGGCAAAGAGGTCATGACCGCCCTCTCCCCGGGCGAGCAACTGGTGAAGGTCGTTCACGACGAACTGGCCAATGTGCTCGGCCACGACACCGCCAAGTTCAAGTTCTCATCGCAGCCGCCAACTGTCGTCCTTATGGCCGGCCTGCAGGGTTCCGGCAAGACGACCACCTCCGGCAAGCTTGCCAACTGGCTCAAGAAGGGCGGACACCGCCCGATGCTGGTATCGGTCGACGTCTACCGTCCCGCGGCGCGCGACCAGCTGAAAGTTGTCGCCGACGCCATCAAGGCGCCGATCTATGTCGGCAAGCTCGAGCAGGCGAACACCGAGAACGTTGTTCGCCTCGCAAAGGAAGCACGCAAAGAAGCCGCCAGCTTCGGCAATGACGTGCTCATTGTCGACACCGCCGGCCGTCTGCACATCGACGAGCAATTGATGGAAGAAATGCAGGCGCTCAAGGCGGCGCTGAACCCGAGCGAAATCCTGTTTGTCGCCGACTCCATGACCGGTCAGGACGCCGTGAAGTCCGCCGACGAGTTCCATAAGCGGCTCACCCTCACCGGCGTCGTCCTCACCAAGATGGACGGTGACGCGCGCGGCGGCGCTGCATTGTCGATCCGCAACGTTACGGGCCAGCCGATCAAATTCATCGGTATAGGCGAAAAATACGATGCGCTGGAGCCCTTCCATCCTGACCGCATCGTGTCGCGCATCCTCGGCATGGGCGACATCATGTCGCTGATCGAGAAGGCCGAGCAGACGGTCGACAAGAAGAAGGCGGAAGAATTCGCCAAAAAAGCTTTAGGAGGCGATGGCTTCTCGCTGGAAGACTTCCGCGATCAACTCCGCCAGGTCCGCAAGATGGGATCGTTCTCCAGTATTCTCGGCATGCTGCCGCGCATCGGCCCGTTCGCAGGCTTGCAGTCCGCAGCCGAGAACTTCGACGAGAAGGAACTCGTGCGCGTGGAGGCGATCATTAACTCGATGACGAAACACGAGCGCGAGCACCACGACGTCATCAACGGCCAGCGCCGCAAACGTATTGCGCGTGGGTCTGGCACGACCATTCAGGACGTCAACAATCTGCTCCGTCAGTACGCCCAGATGCGCAAGATGTTCAAGGACATGGGCAAGGCCAGCTTCGCCCGCAAGCTTGCCGGCATGAAGATGCCCAGTGGCATGGGAAGATAGTGGATGTAAACTCATCTACGGCGCGGACCGTTCCGCGCCTTCCTTTTCTGTTGCGGAAGGGTTAGTTGCCGTTCATGAACGTCATCTGCACACCGTTCTTGGTTGCTGTGATGATCTGGAATCCTTCTCCGCCGGCCCCGGAAATCGCATTCGCCATCGCGATCTGGTTGAAGACGCGGATGCCGTCGTCAGGTACATCCTTCAACAGATTTGTCGCCCATGCCGGATCCAGCTTTCCTGCGCTCGAGAGGATCGAGCGATACCCATTCGTCGATGCCCAGAATGCTTTCGGTGCAAGGTTTGGGTCGTCGGCGTCGGTGTCCTTCTTATAGAGACGTTCCGCGATTGAGAGCGCTTGATCTAGTGAGTCCTTCGCCTTTTCGTTCTCACCCATCTTCAGATACAAATCCGTGATGGTCTGGCTGCTGATCAACTGCTGCTCGAGCGCCACTTTTTCAACCAACACAGACGCCTTCGATAAAGCCGTTCTCGCCGCGCTAGGGTCGCTCTTTTGGGTTGCACGTGCTATGGACAAGTACGCGTGAATACCGGCTTCCGGGCCAAGGCTTGCCGCATTTGCCAGTGCGTCTTGCGGATGTTTCTGGGCATCTTCAGTAACCTGCGCCATCCGTTGCATCTCCATCGGTGAGGGACCCTGCGGACCGCCCCGTGGCCCGCCGCCGCTGCCCATGCCGACGCTCATCATCATGTTGCCGCTGCCTTGGCCTTCGTCACTCTTCAACGAGTCCATGCCGTCAGGATATTTGCTTGCCAGGGTATTTACATCCTGGCGCTCTTTCATCAGGCTCTCGGCAGCCTTTGGGTCGATCCTTTGCAGAGTCGGCAGCAACTGGAACAGTCGGAAGTCATATACCGAGTTGAAACTCACCGCTCCCTTATTAGACGCAAGCGCGATGTTCGATCCTTCCGATTTTTCGTCTGCTTTCTTCGCTTGTGCCAGCACTTCATCCGCAGCTTGTTTCAAGAGTGCTGGCGGAAGTTTTTGATGGAACTTGGCAATCATGTCCGGGAAGTCGTCATTCGATCGCAAACTGCCATGATCGTGCGCCTGGTAGCTGGCAAGCGAAGCCAGGAACAACGATCGGACCTCGTCGGAGTCTTTCGGGTACAAACTCATGAGCGCCGAAGCCGTGCCGTACGGCATCTCACTTTCTTGTGCCGTGCGCATTAGCAGATCGTTGGCGCGATGTAGCTGCTTCGTCTTTCCGTAATAGGGAATCAATTGTTCGAGTGCAAGCGGACGGACATCCGACGGAATTTCCTCCATCAAGTCAGCTAGCCGTTCCGGAGCCAACGCCGCAAAATCGCGAACCACCCGCTGTTCCAGTTGGCGTCGAAGACGATCGTTCAAGCCTGGATTGGCCGATTCAAACTGCAAATCGCGGGTCGTGGTGAGCGCTGTTTCCAGAAGTTCCGTCGCCTTTTTCTTATTGCTGCTTTGATATGCCTTCGCGAGTTCCGTGCACGCAACTACGCGCGACGCCGAATCGAGCGCCGACGATCCAGCTTCCGCGTTGTCCAGAAGCTGTTGCACTCTCCGCTGTTCTTCCTTGGTGAGCGGCTTACGTTTTCCTTCGCGGTTCTCTCCGGTCTGTCGAACCTCGATTTGATTCATCTGAACTTGTTCCTGGCAGACTGCCAGGGGCAGCAGGGAAACGGCGGTACACAGAACGGCAAATCTTCGCATCGATGACCCATCCTGAGCTCTTTACCTTCAGACTGCAGGCGCGCAAAAAGGTTTACGTCACGCCTTAGCTTCTGGGACGAACCACTGCAAGCGGATGATCGGCGGCTGGTATCATTGAAGTTCCTTATGAAGTGGCGCGGAGTCTCTGAAACTGCACCCGAACCTTTAAAAGCCTCGTTGAGAGAAGAGCTCGAGGAGCGACGTACCCTTATGCGTCGCTTCGTACCCAAAGCGACCCAGGCCATCAACGATCGGGCGACAGAAGAGTTTCGTCAAGCTGGACTCGCCGAACAAGCGTTAAAGCCCGGCGACGCTGCTCCCGCATTCTCGCTGCCGGATGTCAAAGGGAACAAAATCAGCTCCACTGAACTGCTATCTCAAGGCCCACTGATCATCACCTTCATCCGCGGACGCTGGTGCCCTTTCTGCTGTGCCACCATGGAAGCGTGGCAGGGCATGCTGCCGCAGGTGAAGAATGCTGGTGTGAACTTCGTTGCCATCACCCCCAT
>DASTGW010000394.1:0-4889 GCA_035718705.1 Terriglobales bacterium
TTGCCCGTGGGCAGAAGATTGATCCCGACTCAGCCTGGAACCTCGGCGTGCTGGTTGTTTTGGCCGCTATTGTCGGCGCCAAAGTGCTGCTGATCGTCAACGACTTCAGCTATTACATGTCGCACCCGAAGGAGATCTTCAGCCTCTCGATGATCCAAGCGGGTGGCGTGTTCTATGGCGGACTGATTGCCGCGATCGTGACGGCGATCTACTACATCCGCAAGCATCACATGCCGGTACTGCGGACATGTGACACCTTCGCTCCGGGAATTGCGCTGGGCCATGCCATCGGGCGGATCGGATGCTTTGCTGCCGGCTGCTGTTATGGCAAGCCTACCAGCCACTGGTGGGGAGTCACTTTCACCAACCCACTTGCCCATGAAGTAAGTAGTACTCCACTTCACATTCCCATCGAACCAACCCAGCTATTCGAGTCCGCGGTAGAGTTCATCAACTTCCTCATCCTGCTGCTCCTCATCAAGCGCAAGAAGTTCGAAGGGGAAGTGATCGGCACCTACCTGGCCCTCTACGGTATCGCTCGGTTCTTCCTTGAGTTCATCCGCGACGATCCTGAACGTGGATCGATGTTCGGCGGCGCCATTACCGGTACGCAATTCATTTCTATCTGTTTGGTGATTGCCGGTGGTTTGCTGTGGATGAAGCGCTCGAAAGCTCCCTCGGCCAAACTGGCCCACGTCCCTCAGCGCTAGAGTTTCGGGTAGCGCGGACGAAGGCGCATCGGGCGAATAGCGTTCGTCGAGAGGTCGAGAATATCGGCACCCAAGGACTGGACTGCCTTCAGGCAAGAATCCGGATGTTGCTTGAGGTAGTTCGTCATGTCCGCGGCGCTCACAGCCATCACCTTGCTGGCAGTTTTTGCCGTCGCTGTGGTTTCGTGCGACACGCTGGAAATCGCTGCCGACAGGCCGATCAGGCTCAGCGGGCCAGCCATGCCGACGTGCATCTGCTTTTCTCCCGACAAGAGTGTCAGCTCCACTTCTCCTTCTTCCACCAGGAAGACCTGCTCACACTTGCTGCCCTCGCCAAAGAGGGTACCGCCCGGTGAAAGCCGCATTGGCTTTCCCGTTCTGCAGAAGGCAAGGAGAGCTGTGGCTTCCGGATCAACCGGAGGGCGGGGTCCTGAAGGATGGCCTGAGCCTGACATTTGCCGCCATCCTCGGAGTTCGTCCAAAACCCAGCAGTGATTGGAATCACTCTGCAGCGTGAAATTGCGCGGGTGAAATCGAGAAATTCATCCACCAGCGCGGACTTCAACGAGTCCCATTTACGGATGTTTGTACACCTCGCCGCCCTTCATGACGAAGTTCACGTTCTTAAGCACCGTTACATCCTGCAAGGGGTCGCCTTGGACGGCCACGATATCCGCGTACTTGCCCGCCTCAACGGTACCGATCTGCGATTGCATGCCGAGCAGTTCCGAAGCAACGGTTGTTGCTGATCGGATCGCCTGGATCGGCGTCATGCCGTATTTGACCATAAGCGGAAATTCTTCCGCCGGATTGATCTTCCAGTCGAAGCCGCCTGCATCGGTGCCAAACGCGATCTTGACGCCGGCTTGCAGAGCTGCGCGAAATACATCGGCATGGATTTTCACCATGTCGACCCAAACCTTCGCTCCGGCTTTCGCGCGGCCTTCGGCCACATACTCCCCGACGTACAGAGTGGGAACGTAGTAGGTCCCTTTGGCCACCATTGTTTTGAGATCTTCTGGAGCGATGTATTGACCATGCTCGATGCTGTCCACGCCGGCTGTAATCGAGTTGTGTACGCCGTTTAGCGCCGCCGCATGAGAAGCGACCTTGTGATGCTGACGATGCGCTTCGTCGACAATCGCGCGAAGCTCATCGAGAGTGAAGGTGGGAATGTCATCGAGCACTCCGTCTGGCCGAACGAAGTAACTGCGATCCGAATAGACCTTGATCCAGTCGGCGCCGAAGCTGATCTGCTCGCGAACGGCCTTCCTGCACTCATCGGGTCCATCGCACACCTGGACACCGTGCGGCACCGGAACCTCCGGAGCATAACCGAGCAACGGGTAGGCTCCGGTCACGTCCAGGGCGCGTGTAGCGACCTGCATACGCGGACCCGGGACCACGCCGTTGTTGATGGCTTTCTTGATGTCCACGTCAGCGTACATTGCGCCTTCGGTTTCGAGATCCCGGATTGTGGTGAACCCATACTCGAGGGCCCGGCGCGCCGATACTGTTCCGAGGATGGCGCGATAGGCCTGCGAATACTTCAGCAGCTGCACATCGTAATCTTCCGCCGTGATGTCACCCTGGAGCAGCACGTGGGTGTGCGTGTCAATAAGGCCAGGCAGGCAGGTTTCCTTGCCCAAGTCGATCATCTTTCCGCCCATCGCGGCCGCTGTGCCCACCGCAGAAATCCTTCCGTCGTCGATGGTGACGTACACGTTTTGGCGATATTGCCCGGACTTCACGTCCAGCAGGGAACCGCAATGCAGGACGGTCGACTGTTGTGCCAAGAGCGGAACTGCCATCAGCAGCCATGCAGAAAGAAGAATGCGTTTCATCCAAGCCTCCGTTTCCGAGGCGAGAGTGTAACAAAGGCACTCTCGGGTGCCGGATGGACAATTGGCTTTCAACTATGGACAATCTCTCGGATGCTCCGCCGCGCCGGCCTTCGCCGCATATTGCCCATCGTCCAGTTAACACTTTTCATCGCACTGGTTTTTGCGGGCGTGTTGGAACGGCGGCAGCAGTTTGAGGAACGGCAGCTTCAGCCGGCGGCACTGCAGGAGCGGATACCGTTTGAGCCGCAACGTGAGGACCGATTTCCCACTCCCTGGCTGGTCGCGATCGGGATGAACGTCCCCGCTACAATCCTTGGCGCGCTAGTTGCTGAGATCGCTCACGTCGGCACAAATCTCGGCGCGCTGATTTGCTCCACGCCTTTCGTGCTTGTCCTCTGGCACTTCATCGGGCGATGGCTCGATCGCCAGTTTGGCTTGTTGCGGATGAAGATTCCGGGAAATCTTGCCCGTGTGCTCTGCTCTGGAGGCTTGCTTCTCTCTTTCGCGTTCTTCGTGATGGGGATCGTGGCCTCGCATACTCCTGGCGAACTCACTCCCAATACGCTGGCGCTTGCCATTGCCTGGCTGGTCTGGTCAGTGGCGCTGTTCCTGATGTGCTTGTTCACGCTGAGGCGGAAAGCGCCCGTCATTGCTATCGTCAAGTGAGGGGAGCGCCCTTTTTCGAACGCTACCGTTAAGTGCCGCCCCTTATTACGAAAGGTTCCTTCTGTCGCATTACGACACTTTTCCACAACCCTGCTCTGCTACTCTCGATGCACCCTTGTTCCAATTCTGGAGGAGTCGTGTCGGAGATCCCTGGGGTTGCTACTGCGCAGTTGCCACCAGCAGCCGCTTTGCCCTCTTCAAAAGTCTCGATTAATACAGCGGCCCTGGTCGGCGCGATGGTCAGCATGAAGGGCGCGAGTGACTTGATTTTCTCTCCCGGACGCCCTCCTCAAGTAGAGCTCAATGGCAGTCTTCGCGGGGTAAAGATCGAGGGCTTGCCTCTGCTGCTCCCGGAACACACTGCCAGGATCGCGCAAGATCTCATCGGCAACAACAAGATTGCCGCAGACAATTTGAAGGAAGAGGGTTCCTGCGATCTGTCGTACTCGCTGCCCTCGCAAAATCGCTTTCGCGTGAATATTTTTAAACAGCGAGGCAGTTACGCGATTGTGATGCGCGTAATCCCGAACAAGATCCCCGGCTTCGATCAGCTCAACTTACCGCAAGAACTAAAAAAGATTGCCGATTTGAAGAATGGCATCGTGCTGGTGACTGGCCCGACCGGATCCGGCAAATCGTCAACGCTCGCCGCCATCATCGATCACATTAACTCCACGCGCGCCGATCATATCGTCACCATTGAAGATCCGATCGAGTTCCTGCACCAGCACAAGCTTGGAACGGTCCACCAGCGCGAGTTGCACAGCGATACCGGCAGCTTTGCCAGTGCGTTGCGCGCGGCTTTGCGGCAAGCACCCAAGGTCATTCTGGTGGGCGAAATGCGCGACCAGGAGACGATCGAGATCGCCATGACCGCCGCTGAAACGGGCCACCTTGTGTTTTCGACGCTCCACACCATCGACGCCTCAAAAACGGTGGAACGCATTGTCGGCGTCTTCCCGGCAGGGGACCAGCAGGCGATCCGTACGCGACTGGCCGCGTCGTTTCGATATTTCGTTTCGCAGAGACTTTTGCCGCGTCGTGATGGCAAGGGTCGCGTCGCCGCTATCGAGATTCTCAAATCGACCATGCGAACGCGGGATTATGTCGAGAAAGGCGAAGGCGAGGGGAAGACTCTCCTTGACGCCATGCGAGACGGCGATCAGGAAGGCATGCAGTACTTCGATGGCGAACTGGAAAAGATGTTGAGAGCTGGCGTCATCAGCTTCGAAGATGCCATGCACTATGCCACGAATGCCGGCAACCTCCGACTGCAACTGGCGGACTTCGACGAGTCCGATGTCGAGCCTGCCGGACCGGAAGTACTCCGCCAATCGATGCCAGAGGCCGTAGAAGTAGAACGCTAGCGTTACATCCCGTCGTAGTTTGGACCGCCGCCGCCCTCCGGTGGAACCCAGGTGATGATCTGGTACGGATCCATGATGTCGCACGTCTTGCAGTGCACACAGTTGGATGGATTCAGGTGAATCTGCTTCCCACTGGACGTATCAGCGGCATCCACCATCTCGTAGACGTTAGCCGGGCAGAAATGCTGACAGGGACTGCCGAATTCCTTAATGCAGCGCTCATTGCAGATGTTCGTGTCGTGGATCACCAGGTGCGCCGGCTGGTCTTCTTCGTGGCGCGTGCCGGAGTGATACAAGTCCGT
>DASTGW010000395.1:0-2013 GCA_035718705.1 Terriglobales bacterium
GGCGGGCACGCAACTTGGCTAACCTGGGATTCGCTTATTTCGAGATGAAGAAGTACTTCGAGGCTCAACAAGCTCTTCTGGGTGCGTTAGAGTTCGAACAACCAGCGAATTGGCATGGATTGATTCACTTGTATCTTGGCCTGACTTACGCGAAACTCAGAAAATTGCGCGAGGCGGAGAAAGAGTTATTGATTTGCGCAGACCGGGCGCACGAGTGGAATCTGTCGCTTTCCAATACCTATGGGTGGTTAGCCAAAGTCTACAAGCGTCTGGGAGACTCCGCTCGTTCCAAGGAATACGAAAGATTAGCGCTCACGGTCTAGCTCATTACGCTCCATGCACAACGCGTTTCTCTGACAAGCGCCACTCCCTCGGGCTCATCCCCAACTCCCTCTTGAACGCGCGATTGAAATTCGACACGTCGCCGAAGCCGCACCCAAGGGCGATATCCACCACCTTCTGCGAACCCGCAGCAATCTCCGCCGCCGCATTCCGCAATCTCGATCGCAGCACATATTGATGAGGCGTCACGCCCGCAACCGTCTCGAACGTTCGCAGGAAGTGATAGGGACTCAGTCCCGCCGCCTTGGCCATCCGATCCAGCGACCACTCCGCTTGCGGCTCTTCTTCCACCATCCGCAGCACGCGAGTTGTCGCCCGTTGTGCGCTCGGCAGCGGATCGTTCGTGCCAGCAGGCACTCCATTCACTAGCTGTGCAGCCGTCGCGGCGAACCGGACCGCCAACTCTTCCCATCCCGCATCGGGGTCACTCAATCCGCTGCACGCCTTAGTCACCAATGGTGACAATTCGCGAACTGCCGGAACCCGGACATCGCCGAATTTCGCATTCGGCCGCTTCACTCCGGCATCGAAGGCATTTCGCTCGAAATAATCAGGCTGATACCAAAATGCCACGCAGCGGTCGCCCATCGCATAATCGTGGCCGCACTCGAAGTGCTCGCCTGCACTGCCCAGCAGCAACGACCCGGGCGTCATCAGCGCCTGCTTCGAACCCGACCTGTACTGGAAACTTCCGGCTAGCACCACCGCGATCGATACACTGTTATGTCGTTCTTCAAAGCGACGGTCCTGTGGGCCTGACGTGCACATCACGTCCGCCACCTGCCAGCCCTTTCCTTTGGCCAGCACGCGCGACTCTGCTTTTCCCGGCGCGCCGCTCTCCAGTCGCTCCGTTACTGCACTTTGTAATTCCGCCGCAATTTTTGCCAAGAACAGTTCCTTGCGCCCACCTATAACAATTCAAGCGACGCACATTTTCTTTCGATTACCTAAGGAGGTCAAACGATGAACTCTATCGCAGAGCTCGAAACCACGGCATTCTTTCGCCTGCTCTCGTCTCCAGCCCGTTCCCCCGAAATCCCCGAAGCCGACGACCTTTACGGTTTCCTCGTCGGCAGCTGGGAACTCGACATCATCAACTATTGGGGCGATCTGTCCTCACGCAAGCTCAAAGCCGAGGCCCACTTCGCCTGGGCGCTTGAAGGTCGCGCCATACAGGACGTCTGGATCATCCCGCGACCCGAGCAGCGCTCCTCCCTTCCCGACCCCAAGCTCTTCTCGTACGGAACTACACTGCGCGTCTTCGACCCGAAGACACGCAATTGGCAGGTGACCTGGATCAATCCCGTCACCAGCACTCATGTTCACCTCGTCGGCCGCCGCATCGGCAGCGACATCGTCCAGATCGGCGCATTCCCCGACGGCACGCCCATCCGCTGGACCTTCCGCGACATCACCGAAAACTCGTTCCGCTGGACCGGAGAAACATTGCAGGCCGACGGGCAAACCTGGCTGACTCAGGGGGACTTCCGCGCGCGACGCATCAGGTGATCAAGCGCGAAACTCTGTGTTGGACGAACCCTCCCGGCTGCATACAATCTGGCCGAGGTGATCCATGCGTTCAACCAGATGGCACGGCATCTTTATAGCCGCATTGGCCTTGTGCTCCGTCTTTGCTCATGCCCAGACGACGAATGAAGAACAGGTCCTCGC
>DASTGW010000396.1:0-7335 GCA_035718705.1 Terriglobales bacterium
TCCGCTGGGAAGGGTGACCACACCTGGCTTCGCTTTATTGGCGGCGAGGAAGGCGGGGCCTTCGACCTTGTTCTTCTCACCCGCTTGCGTAGCACGCGTCTGCTGCGCTTCGCGGACCTGCCTCTGCAACTCAACCACGGCAGTCTTCATGTCCTGTTCGGAGATCAGGGGCGTGGTGCCGGAGAAGCCGTCGCGAAATCCCTTCATGATCACGTCGGGATCGACATCGACAAATTGCTGGCGCAGGCTCGAACCAAGATTCCAGCCGACTCCATAACTGGCTTTCTCGCGTTGATCTTTCAAAGTGGTGGTCTCCGGAGTTGACTTGGCGGCGGTGGACTTCTTGGCTGCCGTGCCGGTGGTCGTTTTTTTATGGGCGGTCGCGGCGGTGCCGGATTTGGGCTTGGCGGCGGTTGAGGGTGTCTGCGCAACAGCGGTGACGCCGAGCGCGAACGTGGCAAGGAGAACTGAAACGGACTTGTTCATGGTTTGAGTCATAGTAAACGGCAATTCTGCGATGAGGAAGAACGAAGGAGGTTCCGTCACGGATGGCGAGATGCGAACACCAGCCAGACGCCGCCTACGACTATCAGAAGAGTGAAAACACACACAACAATACTGATGATTGCCAGAACGTTCTTCAAGCCACGACCCTTGGCAAGAGAACGCGAGAGCAACACGATCGCGGAGATCTGGGCGGTCAGGAAACAAACGAAGCCTAAAGTTGCGAAAGCTTCGCCTAGTCCGCCAGCAACGGCAGCAACGCCCGTCGCCTTCGTAGAAGAAATACCACGGAACGCAGAAGCGAACGGGAGCACGAAAAACAAAAAAGGAACCCAGCCGAGGAAGATGCCCCAAAGAAAGCGGTCCTTGTTTGTTTCAGTGATTGGGTCCACGGCAGGGAGAGTGCCACAAGTGGTGCGACCCGGCAATACCCACCGGCGCCAGGTCCCAAAATGAAAAGGGCACGCGCGCGGCGTGCCCTTATTTCGAGATTGCACAGTTCTACGGTGCTTCGATCAGTTCCATCTTGCCGTCTTTTTTTCGATGAAGCACTTTGACGCGGCCTTCGCCGTCGCGGAAGACGAACACGTCTTTGTCGCGGAATTCGGCTTCTTTGACCGCCTCCTCCAAAGTCATGGGGCGCATGGAAACCGAATCACTGCTGGGCACGACGTGGGCTTCGGTCACGCGTGCGATGGAAGGATAACTGTGGACAACGACCGGAACGGCGGTGCTGGCGCTGGCACCGACGGCCATGCGCATATCCTGAGCCGGAACTTCGGCAGAAACCCATTTCTTGCGAGGCTGGCGTTTGATGTTTCTCCAGCGCGTGCGATGTTTCACGACCTGCTTTTCGATATGCTCGAGTGCCTCGCCGACGGCGGCCGTCATGTCATTCGACTCGGCGGCGCCTACAACAGGCACGATGCGGGTCGAGACGGTAATCTCCGCCTTGCAGCGACGTTTCTCGCAGGCCAGGATGACTTTACTTTCAAATTGATCGCCAAGAATGCGGGTGAGTTTCTTGAGGCCGTGTTCGATTTGCTTGCGGTTGTCAGGAGTGATTTCGTACTGCCTTCCGGTGTACTCAACGTTCATTGATTCCCCCTGTTAAACCGGATGGAACTACAAGTCGTTCGCATCCGCTGGGTTCACTGCACCAAATGACGTCTGACTGCCCTTGCTGGAGCCTTCCCTCCGCCTCGGGTAGCTTGATTGTCCTGGCTTGCCGGTATCGCCAGTTTTTGCTTTCCTCCTTGCGGTACGTGGGATTTTCCGCTCCCACTCGGCGGTTTTCATTGACGGTGGCGGGAGTGTAGTAGCTCTACAGGCCAGCGTCAATTGAGAAGTCGAGAACAAGTTTTCGGTTTTCGGTTTTCGGTTATCGGTAAAGTCTGTCAGTCGATCAGTCTGTCAGTCATGTGGGCCGGACACTCTGAGCGGCAGCAGTGGCTTAAGAAGTGCGCTCGGTTCCGAATCCAGAACCGAAAACCGATTACCGAAAACTGAAAACCCGATATCAAAGATCTCTTACACGCCCCGAGTTGGTCCGGAGCGGACTACCTAATTTTTCACACGCCGCTGGTGGGTGCTGGGGATCTTCATGTCCTCGCGATATTTCGCCACCGTGCGGCGGGTGACCTGAATTCCCTGCGACTGCAAAATTCTCGTGATCTGCTCGTCGGTCAACGGACGGGCAGGATCTTCTTCATCAATCAGCTTTTTCACACGGCGCTTCAGGATCAGAAGCGATGTGTTGCCGCCTTCCGGACCCTGCACGCTCTCGCTGAAGAAATAGCGTAGCTCGAATACCCCCTGCGCGGTATGAGCGTATTTATTAGCCACAGCGCGGCTGACGGTGGACGGATGCACGCCGATTTCTTCGGCGACTTCCTTGATCATCATCGGCTTAAGGTGATCGATGCCAAAGTCGAGGAAATCCTTTTGACGTCCGACGATGGCGTAACAGACCTTGGTGATCGTCTGCTTGCGCTGCTCAATGTTCTTGATGAGCTGGATGGCGGACTTGTAGCGCTCCTTCACATAAGAGCGAACGTCCTTCTCGGCGGCTTCGCGGTTCAGCAGCTTCTTATAGCTGTTGTTGAGCCGGAGCTGCGGGACATCCTCGTCGTTGAGCATTACGAGGTACTCGTCGCCGTGCTTCACGAAGGCGACATCAGGCTCGATGAGGCGCGGTGCAACCACGTTGTAGCGCAGGCCGGGACGCGGGTCGAGAGTACGTATGTAATCGAGCGCCGCCTGGATCTGCTCAAGTGTGCGGCCGGTGGCCTTGGACATTTCCTTGAACTGCTTCATCTGCACGGCGCGCAGATGATTACTGACGATTTCGATGGCGTCGGCGAGAATCTCTTCCGTGGTGCCGTTCACGCCGGTCTCTTCCTGCATGTTCTTGTGGTAGAGAAGCTGGGCGAGCAGGCATCCGCGGAGGTCGCTGGCGGCGACGCCGATGGGGTCCATCTGCCGCACCACGGCGATGGCCTTGCGCAGGTCCTCGCGGGTAAAGAACGTTGGTCCACTGGGCTCTACCGGAGCCTCAACGGCGACTGCTTCGGGCGCGTGAACGTGCTGTTCTACGCCGATCACGGCCGTTACGTCTTGCGACTCGAGCGGAACTTCCAAATCGCCATCCGCCAATCCGAGTAACGCTTCGGCCTGAAGAGCGGAGTCACCATCATCGACCATCAGCGGAGCAGGTTCTGGCTCCTTTTCTTTCGCTTCGGCGATCAACTGCTCCGCCGGACTCGGAGCGCGGTAATCAACCTGGGCTTGAACCATCAGCTCGTCTTCGGTGGCGGTGAGGTAGCCCTCGTCGTTCAAATTGCCGATGACGAGTTCGGCGGCGATGCGCTGAGGTTCAGTGAGGTGCACGGCACCCAACTGCCACATCAGGTGGTCGGTCAGCGTGCTGGGCTTGGAGAGGAAGTTCTCAAACGACGGTTTCTCGTAGGACTCGATTTCGTTGTTGGTGCGATAGCCGGGGTCGAGGTATTCCTGGAAGAACGTGCCGAAATCCACGTGCTCGAAGGGGTCTTCCTTGCCGCCATAGACGGGGTCCGCCTCTTCCGCGGTGGTGGTCGAGGCGCGTTCGCGATCTTCTTCGCGCGCTGCAACGTCGTCGAGCAGGGGAACGGTGCCCTCGAACTCTTCGAGGACGGGGTTCTCCACCATCTCGGCGTTGATCATGTCTTTGAGCTCAATCTTATTGAGAGCCAGCACCGAGACCATTTGCACGAGTCCCGGGGTCAGAATCTGCTTCTGACTAACCTTGAGATTAAGCCTGGGTTGCAGCAATACCATTGGTAGTTTTGCTAGACGAGGGAGAAACTCTCGCCCAGATAGACGCGCCGGACCTCAGGATCGTTGCCGAGTTCCTCAGGTGTGCCGGTGCGGAATATCTTCCCTTCGTTAATGATGTAGGCGCGATTGGTGACCGAAAGCGTCTCGCGAACGTTATGGTCAGTGATCAAGATGCCGATCCCGCTGTTCTTCAGATCAAAGATTATCTTCTGGAGGTCGTCGACGGCTATTGGATCAATACCCGAGAACGGCTCGTCGAGCAGGATGAAGCTGGGTGAGATGCAGAGGGCCCGGCCGATCTCGACTCTTCGACGTTCGCCGCCAGACAGGGCGTATCCGCGGTTCTTGCGGATGTGACCCAACCCGAGCTGTTCGATCAACCGTTCCATGCGCTCCCTACGCTCGTGCCAGGAGATCGGTTGCGCCTCCAGCACGGCCAGGATGTTCTCTTCGACGGTCAGTTTGCGGAAGACCGACGGTTCCTGGGGGAGATAAGAGATGCCATAATTCCGGGCCCGCAAATACATGGGCACGGTAGTCAGGTCGGCTCCATCGAGCATGATGCGACCGGTATCGGGAGGGGTGAGACCCACAATCATGTAGAACGATGTGGTCTTGCCGGCCCCGTTCGGCCCAAGGAGACCTACAACTTCTCCCTGTGTAACGTGTAAGCTGACCCCGTTTACGACGCGCCGACCCTTGTAACTTTTGCCGATTTCTTCGGTCGCCAGCGTCTGCATCTATTTGATAACTCTAGCTTTGGTGACACTCGGAGCGGTTTTTCCGCCCTCAACCAGCACCCTATCATCGTGGCTAAAGAAAGTCAACGAATCGCCGGTAACTTTGCCGTGTTCGGCATCAAAAATGCTAGGGGAATTTCCGGTGAGGACAAACCTGCCGTTCTTGGCAAGGTAGGTCAGGGTGCGTCCGGTACCGCGACGCCCTTCCTGCTGAATGACAACATTCCCTTCCGCGACAACCTTTTCGAGTTCACTCGCCGCCTTGGCAGCTGTACTCGTGCTCGTTTGTCCGCGCGGTTGCAGGAAGACGGTGACGTGATCGGCGGTGACGGTTCCCTCGGCGCTGCGCATCACAACTCCGCCTTCGAACTTCGCTTGTCGTTGGGAATCGGCGTAAGTCAATCGAGATCCGGTGACACTGACGGGGGTCTGCTTCCCGTTTTGGCCCTGTTCCACGAAGACCGTGGAAACTTGTTTCCTGGGCTGCCCGATCGCGGTGACGGTGCGCGCGTTGCGGTCGAAGTCGATGGTGGGCGCTTCGACGATGTTTGCGCCCTGCCAGAGGCGAGCACCGCCGGAGTAGTGGGCGGTGTCGTTGGACTTGCGGGCGGTCATCGAGGCGGCGGTGACATGGATCGGGTCGGAGGTCGCCAGCAAAGCGCCATTGGGCTGCGGTTGGAGTTGGGAATAGGTGGTTTTGACCGAACCTTCAGCGTTAGCATCGCCGGTCTTGCGATTGATACGCATGTGGTCGGCGGCGATGGTGACGCCGGAGTCGGTGAGTCGGGGCGAGCCGGTGAGGACGAACATCTCGGTTTGCGGGTCGTAGGTGGCTTTGGTGGCGGTAGCGTCCGTACCCGTTTGTCCCGACTTGCTCGGCGCTTCCGTGTAATGGAAACTTCCCTCCTGCACGATGTTGGAGAGTCCACCGTCGGGCTTCATGGCGAGCGTGAGGGTATTCGACGTCGTGATCTTGTCGGGCTGACCCGGCGTGCTGGAGACAACCTTGGCATTGGGCGAGCCGACCAGTGTGCTGAGTTTGCCGTTGCGATCGAAGCTGGCGATAAAGCGGTCAGCGGTGGCGATGGTGCTGCCAGCGTTCTCGCCTTGAACGGCAGTGATGGTTATCTGGGCGGGTCCTTTTGTTTCTGCGCGTCGCCCGGACTGATTAGCGTCGAAGTCTAGTGCCTGGGAAGTGAGCACCACCGTCTGACCTTGCGGTTTATTCTTCGGAGGCTCCTGCGTGAACTTTACATTTTCGAGAGCATGAACTTTGCTAAGACGGTTGTTGGCGCCGAAGTCGAGAACCACGCGTCCGGCGGTGCCGTGCATGGGCTGATCGCCGGCGGAGTCGATGGTGACGCCGCCTGACATCTTCGCAGCGATAATCTTGTTCTTCGGCCCCATCGTGATGTCGGCACGCGGAGCAACAACTCGGGCTTCACTCTTACCCTTCATCTGAGCAGTCACGTCCCCTTGCGCGAACATCTTCTCGATGGAGTTGTCTTCGCGCAGTACCACGGTGAGCTGACGGGCGGTGATGTCGTTGGATTCGCGGCTGATATGCGCGCCGGTGAACTGGACCTGTGTGGGATCTTTGGAGATGACGCCGGAATCGGCGGAAAGCCGGCCGGCGTTCTGGCCGGAATTCTCGATCTCGATTCTGGAATGAAGCTTGAGTTGGCCGGCCTTGGAGTCGAAGGTGGCACCCACGGCTGATCCACTTGCCTGCGGGATCCGGAACTCGATGCGTTGAGCGGTACTGGCGATCCCGGTGTTGCGGTTGAAAACGAGTCCGCTTGTCATGAGGTGGATCGGGTTATTCAGTTCCTTGGGAGGCGCCTGATCGGGACGCTGGCCTCCTTCCGCGACTCCCTGCAGGTCGATGTGCACTTCGCCGGTGGCGCTCACGTCACCGGTCTTGGGATCGAACTCAAATTCAGAACCGTAAATTTGGTCGAAGCGATTGTTCTGCTGCCCGTAGACGACGATATTGACGTCGTGAAGTTCGGCGTGTCCGCTGGTGACCTGAACGGCCTTGGAGGCGCGGATGGTGAACAGCGTATGTCCGCCTTCGGATTTGGAGAGGGTGAAATTGTCGGTGCTCTGCTGGATGTCCAGGCCCAGCTTGTTCGCTTTCTTCTGAATGATCTTCGCGAGCAGATAACGCTTGTAGTAGCTGCGTCCGTAAAAGCCCAGCACGACGAGCAGGAGCAGCCCTATAGCGAGGGCGAACCACATCCTGAGTCGGCGTGTGTCGAGAGGCATGTAGAACTATCTTAAAAGATCACTGCAACTGTACCGGACCGCTAGCCACCAATCTCTGGCCGAACGATGATGCCTTTCTGTGTGGCGTGCTTGTCGAGTTTGAGGCGTAATTCAAGTTCGTTGAAACTCTGATGGTAGAAGAAGAGGTGGTAAATGCTCTTGCCGCTTTGGCGAGAGAAATGGAACCGTCCCTTCTCGTCTGTCTTGGTGGTTCTCAAAACTGCTTCCCAGTTCTCGGTTCTGTCAGTCACTGTCATACCCCAAATGGGAGCACCACTCGGGTCTAGGACAACACCTTCCACCTGCTGGGCTGGTTGTAGTTCTTCGATGCGGACGGTATAACGAACAGCGTTGGCAGACCACACTGTTGTGATCACGATCGCAACGGCTACTAATATCCTTTTGAACCTGGTCCGAGAGGAGTTGCAACTACCGGCTACTGCTTTTTCCACGACTTGCCGCCGTCCTTGGTCTCCCAGCTCTCGCCGGTAGAAGTTTTAACAGC
>DASTGW010000397.1:0-2399 GCA_035718705.1 Terriglobales bacterium
AAGTGGCGCTTCCCTTCCGATTCCCACTTGCGGTTCAGCTCTCCGAGGCGGTCCATCATGTCGAGCGCGGCTGAACAGGCGCGCACGGAATGGTCGTCCTGGGGATATGGCGATCCCCAGAAGGCCATCACGGCGTCGCCAATGTACTTGTCGAGTGTGCCCCAACGGCGGAAGGCTATGTCCGTCATCTCGCCGAGATATTCGTTCAGGAAGGAGACGAGTTCGTCAGGGGTCATGCCTTCGGACATGCGCGTGAAGTCGCGAATGTCGCTGAACATGATGGTGAGTTCTTTTGATTCGCCACCCTGCTTGAAATAGCGTTTGGGGTCTTTTTCGATGAGGCGGATCACGCCCGGGGAGACGTAACGTTCGAACGTCTTACGGATCTTTCGTTTCTCGCGTTCCTCGGTGACCATGCGGAAGCTGGTGATGGCGCCGTAGTTCACGACCAGCGTGCCGATGGGAATCACCGTGTAAAGCCACATGCCGTAATGAGCGAAGGCGAGATAGACGATGGCGCCGAAGATGACGATGGCGACGATGACGGACAAGGTGGAGTAGAGCGGTTTGAGGCGCGCGAACAAAAGACCCATGCCGATGCCGAAGATGAGGATGAACGCGACGTCGATCATCTCTTCGCGGAAGCTGCGGTTCAGGAAGCCGCGTCCGCGCTCGTCGCTATGCAGCAGGTTGTCGATGACATTGGCGTGGATCTCCACTCCCATGTAATCGCTGTCCTGGTAAGGCGTGATGCGGAAATCCCCGATGCCGAGTGCGGTGGCGCCGACGAAGACGATTTTGTCTTTGAAGGTGCTGGAAGGAACAGTTCCGTCGACTACGTCGGCGAGTGAGTAATGCGGATAGCTGTGATAGGGTCCGGCGTAATTGATCAGTTCCCGACCATCGCGGCCGAGCTTAAGAGTGCGCGGGCCTAATTGAAGTGAATCAAATCCATCGGCCGCTATGTAAGCGGTCTGGTCCTGTTCGGTGAGATTCTCGTACTCGCTATACGTCTGTAGTTCGATGGAGGCGAAGAAATCCTGATCCTGGTAACGAAGAATGAAGGGTGTGCGACGGCAGGTGCCATCGCTGTCGGGGATGATGTTGAAGAACCCGTAGGAGCGAGCGGCCTCGGCGAGCAGGCGGATGTTGGGCTCGATGCCGTCGGTGATACCCCAGGATTTCGGAGGATTACCGGGAAGGCGCGTGGCTTCGGCCCAGACGGCGGTGGTGTTTACTTTCGCGCCCTCGGGACGGGTGATGATCTGCGGGAACGGCTTACCCCAGAGAACGTCGAAGTAGTCGGCTGCGGCTTTTTCATCGATCGCCTTGGCACGTTCTTTGTCGAGGAAGATGTGTCCGAGGATGACGTTGTTCGCGCGCTTCATGCTCTCGGCGAAGATGACGTCGTTGTCACTGGTCTTCTCGATGGCGCGAATCTTGTCGACTACAGAGAGGGGGGCGGCGGTGCCGATTTCGGCTTCCAGCTTTTTGAGGGCGTCGACGGCGGAGTTCTTTTCGGGAGTGGGGAAGGTAGCGTCGAAGGCGACGATCTTGGCGCCACCGGCGCTGAGCTGATCGACGAGTTTTGCGTAGGCGTTGCGCGGGATGGGCCAGGCACCGAGCTTCTGCAGCGTTTTCTCGTCGATGCCGACGATGGCAATGCGAGGGTCTACTGGTCGCTTGCCACGGAAGCGGAAGCGCGCGTCGAGCGTCCGCTGCTCCACGTTGTTGAGGAATCCGTAGGCCGCCTGGAGATTGCCGCTCAGGCTCGTAGCGGAGTAAAGGCCAAGACCCACGAGGGTGACCACAATGGCGATGACGACGTCCACCCGCTTGGTGGGAAGCTGACCCAGTTTGTCGGCGATGGACTGCAGCTTGGCTTTCACGTGTCTCCGAAGAGTTGGGGCGGATTTTGCGGATACTACAACAGAAACGCCGGCGCGCAAACAGGGCGTGAGCCTGTGGCCGATGGTAATGCGGGTTCCGGGAGGCCGAACTCACCACAGAGACACAGAGGCACAGAGGAGTGCATAGATGTTTCGTCGGGCTAACGCCCTCCTCAACATGACCTCGGCTCTTCTGTCGCCTCTGTGGCTCGGTGCTTCTGTGACTCGGTGCTTCTGTGGTGAAACGGCTTACCAGCCGGCTTTCTTGGAGTAGTCGTCGAGCCAGCCCTTCCAGCGCTGCATTTTGGATTGGAAGTCGGCGGGGGAGGTGAAGTGGTGGTGTCCGCGATCGGTGAGTGCGGTCCAGGAGTAGGTGATGCGCATGGAAGTCTCGTTCGGCGAAAGGGCACGGCAGTTCACTTCAATGCGCGCGACGAGGTCGGGATTCATCAGCACGTAGATCGACGTATTTGGCGGATCGTACACGGCGAGCGTCCAGGTGGTGGAACC